>CALERM010000229.1 GCA_937907715.1 uncultured Clostridia bacterium | reverse complement strand
GGTGCTGGCGCTCAATATGATGGACGAGCTGACCGGAAACGGCGGCAGCATCGACGTGCAGAAGATGGCGAAAACGCTTGGTATTCCGGTCGTCCCGATCTGCGCGGCAACGGCAGACGGCGTGTCAGAGCTGGTGGACGAGGCGGTGCGCGTGGCAGAAGGGAAAATTCTGCCGCAGGTGTATGATTTCTGCGAGCCGGGTCCGGTCCACCGGTGCATCCATGCGGTGTGCCATCAGATCGAGGACCATGCGCAGGCGGCTGGCATCTGCACGCGCTTTGCCGCAACGTGGCTCATTGAGGGTGACACGGCGATGGAAGAGGCGCTCAAACTCGACCAGAACGAGAAAGAGCTGATCGAGCATTCGGTTTTGCAGATGGAGCAGGAGCGGGGACTTGACCGCAACGCGGCGCTTGCCGATATGCGCTACAGCTTCATTGAAAAGCTGGTAAAAGACACGGTGGTCAAGCCGAAGGAAAGCCGGCAGCACAAAAGAAGCGTGCAGGCGGATAAAATCCTGACCGGCAAATACACGGCGATTCCGATTTTTATCGGCGTCATGTTCCTGATTTTCTTTCTGACGTTCCATGTGATCGGCGCGTTTCTGAGCGATCTTCTGGCGCTCGGCATTGACCGGCTGACGCAGCTTGCAGATGCGGCGCTGACGGCGTATGGATTAAACCCCGTGGTGCAGAGCCTGCTCATTGACGGCATTTTCGAGGGCGTGGGAAGCGTTCTGAGCTTCCTGCCTGTCATTGTGACGCTGTTTTTCTTCCTGTCTATCCTGGAAGATACGGGCTACATGGCGCGTGTGGCGTTTGTGATGGACAAGCTGCTGCGGCGCATCGGCCTTTCCGGCAAGTCGATTGTGCCGATGCTCATCGGCTTCGGCTGTACGGTGCCGGCGGTCATGGCGACAAGGACGCTTCCGTCAGAGCGCGACCGGACGATGACGATTCTGCTCACGCCCTTTATGAGCTGCTCGGCAAAAATTCCGATCTACGGCTTTTTCTCGGCGGCATTTTTCCCGGAGCATGCGGCGCTGGTGATGATTGCGCTGTATCTGTTCGGAATCCTGATGGGAATCCTTGCGGCATTGGTGCTGGAAAAGACGGCGTTCCGCGGCCGACCCGTGCCGTTTGTGATGGAGCTGCCCAATTATAGATTGCCGTCGGTCAAGAGTGTGGCGCTGCTTCTGTGGGAAAAGGCAAAGGATTTTCTGGAGCGGGCGTTTACGGTCATTTTCCTGGCGACGATTGTCATCTGGTTTTTGCAGAGCTTTGATACGCGGCTGAACGTGGTGACAGACAGCGCCGGGAGCCTGCTGGCAATCATCGGCCAGCGCATTGCGCCCGTCTTTGCGCCCCTGGGCTTTGCGGACTGGCGCTGCGCGGCGGCGCTTATTTCCGGCTTCATCGCGAAGGAGTCAGTGGTCAGCACGCTGGAAATCCTGCTCGGAACGAGCGCGCTGGGCGCGCTGTTCACAGCCAGAAGCGCGGTGAGCTTCCTCGTCTTTACGCTTTTGTATACGCCCTGTGTGGCGGCGATTGCGGCAATCCGGCGCGAGGTCGGCTCCGGGCTTCGCGCGGGTATCATTGCGCTATGCCAGTGCTGTGTGGCATATCTGGCGGCGTTTGCGGTGTTCTCGCTGCTGCGGCTTTAGGAGGCGCGCATGGGAGCTTTGATTCTGGCGCTTCTGGCGCTCTGGATTGTTTTTGCCGTGCGGAAACGGAAAAAGTCCGGCGGCGGGTGCGGCTGCGGCTGCCCGGGCTGCACGGGAAAATCGGACGAATGTAAAAAATAACGGCATGCGCCTCCCCGTGGTCTCATACGCTGAGAACGGGGAGGCGGTTTTATGGGGGAATATCTGAAGCGCAACGGCAGGTTCCTGTTTGCGGCGGTGGTGATCGTGCTGTTCTGCGCGGCGCTGCCGGAGCTGTTTGCGGCGGGAAAGGCGATTGAAACAGGCTCGTGGGGGCTGAGCTTTCGCGAGGAGGGAAAAGAGCCGGTCGGAAACGCCAGCCGGCAGGCGCTTGAGAGCTACGACGCGGTCTACGTAGGGGACGGAAAAGAAAAGGTGATCTACCTGACCTTTGATGCCGGCTTCGAAAACGGCTACACAGCGTCAATTCTCGACACCCTCAAGGCGCATGGCGCGCCCGCGTGCTTTTTCGTCGTGGGGAACTATCTGGAAACCGCGCCGGAGCTGGTCCGGCGGATGGTGAACGAGGGGCACATTGTCGGAAACCACACGTATCACCACTATGACATGTCGAAAATTTCCGACGCAGCGAGCTTCCGAAAAGAGCTTTCCGATGTGGAGACACTCTATGAGCAGACGACGGGCGAGACCATGCAAAAATACTACCGTCCGCCGCAGGGCATTTACAGCGAGGAAAATCTGCGCATGGCAAAGGAGCTTGGCTACCGGACGGTGTTCTGGAGCCTTGCCTATGTCGACTGGTATCAGGACGACCAGCCGACAAAGGAACAGGCGTTTTCCAAGCTCCTTCCCCGCATCCATCCGGGCGCGGTGGTACTGCTGCACTCGACATCGCGGACAAACGCAGAAATTTTAGACGAGCTGCTGACAAAATGGGAGGCGATGGGCTACCGGTTTGCGAGTCTCGACGAGCTGTATGAGACCGGCGCGTGAGGAACCAATTGCGGGGCGCTGCATAACATGGAATGAGCGAGCGACAGACGCTACGTTATATTTCAGGAGGTTTCGTTATGTCTTGCAATAATTCTTCCGGTATCTGCGCCTTCGGCAACAGCTGGTGGTGGATCATTGTTCTGGTCATTATTTTTGTTCTGTGGAACGGGAACGGAAACAGCTGCGGCTGCGACAACGGCTGCTGCTGACCACGGACATAAAGAAAGGCGGCTTTGCCGCCTTTCTTTATACCCTTTCCGGGGAAAGCGGGGCATTCTCCGGAAAACCTGCGTTTTTGAGAGCATGACAGATTTTGCTTGTGTTTCCGCGCAGAACGCGATACAATCGATCTTAGTACATTGCTGGGGGAGAGCGCAATGAAAAAGCTGCTGCTGCGCCTGTTTGTGAAAGATTACACCGACACACGCAATCCGGCGGTCCGGACGCAATACGGAAAGCTGGCTGGCATCACTGGCATTTTTTGCAATCTGCTGCTGTTTGTGGGAAAGCTGCTGGTTGGAACGCTCTGCAAAAGCGTTTCCATTACTGCCGACGCTGTCAACAATCTGTCGGACGCCTCCAGCTCGGTGGTGACGCTTCTGGGCTTCAAGCTCGCCGAAAAGCCCGCCGATTCCGAGCATCCGTATGGACACCACCGGATGGAATACCTGTCGGGGCTTTGCGTGGCGGCAATGATTCTGCTCATCGGCGCAGAGCTGGTCAAGACCTCTGTGGCGCGGATTGTCTCGCCCGAGCCGGTGGAGTTTTCGCTCGCAATCGTGCTGGTGCTGGCAGGCTCGATTCTGCTCAAGCTCTGGATGGCAGGCTTCAACCGCTCGCTTGGCAAAGCGATTGATTCCGCAGCGCTGTCCGCCGCCGCGGCAGACAGCCGCAACGACGTGATTGCAACCGGCGCGGTGCTGGCATCGTGCGTGGTCGGAAAGCTGACGGGCGCCAGAATCGACGGCTGGACCGGTCTTTGCGTGGCGCTTTTCATCCTGTGGTCCGGCATCGGCATTGCGAAGGATACCATCGACCCGCTGCTCGGCATGGCGCCGGATGAACAGCTGGTACAGAAAATCACGAAGCTGCTTCTGGCGCGGGACAAGATCCTCGGCGTCCATGATCTGATGATTCACGACTACGGACCCGGCAGGCGCTTTGCAAGCGCACATGTGGAGATGGATTACCGCGAGGATGTTCTCGACGCACACGAAAGAATTGACGAGCTGGAGCGGCAGGTGCGACGAGAGCTCGGCGTGGAGCTGGTCATTCACTATGACCCGATCGTCACCGACGATGAAGAGCTGACCCGGATTCATGCGCGTGTGGCAGAGATTCTCAAAGAGGTCGACCCGCAGCTGGCGGTCCACGATTTTCGCATGGTGCGCGGCAGCCACCATACAAACGTCATTTTTGACATGGTCCTGCCGTTTTCCATGGAAAGCCGGAAGCAGGAGCTGCGCGAGCTGGTAGAGCGGGCGCTCCAAAGCGACTCGAAGCAGTACCATGCGGTCATTACCTTCGACATGCAGGCGTTCAACGAGCCGCCGAAAGCATCCGCCGGACCGGAAAAAACCTGAGCTTTGGGCGGAAATGGGACTTTACTTTTTGAATGCCGTGTGGTATTCTTAATAAGCTGGCGCAATGTGCCGGAGCCCCTGCACTCAGTTCCGGGAGACAGCCTGGTTTTTACACGGGCAATTCTGCCATACCCGCAACTTAGGCAGTGGGAAATGACTTTTGAAAGGTGGAAACACACTATGATGCGCAAAGAAGAAAAGACTGCTGTCATTGAGCAGTACGCAACCCATCCCGGCGACACCGGTTCTCCCGAGGTCCAGATCGCTGTCCTGACCTCCAGAATCAACGAGCTGACGGAGCATCTTCGCGTCCACAAGCACGACAACCACTCCCGCCGCGGTCTTCTGATGATGGTCGGTAAACGCAGAAGCCTGCTTGACTATCTCGCCAAGAAGGACATCAACCGCTATCGTGCCATCGTTGCAAAGCTGGGTCTGCGTAAGTAAATCCGCAAATAAAAAGGGCGGTCGCAGACCGCCCTTTTTAGGGTGTATCTGAAAACTGGCGATGTGACCGGCGGCGAGGAATTTTTGCGCTGAGCAAGACATTTTTCCGCAGGAATACTGACGTATTTCAAGGAAAAATGACGCTGACGCAGCGTGAAAAGGCCCGCTGTCCGGGTGCGTTGGGGGTTTTCAGATACACCCTAAGCACGTAAGCCAATCCAACCAGCGCATGGGAGCTTGCTTTAGCAGTTGAAAGTAGCGCCTGCGGGCAGACGCCAGTTTCAAGTGCTAAACCTCCCACGCGCACACAAAAACACACAGGAGGTTCTTTCATGATTACGCACAAGCAGTACCCGAATCACCACATTTTTGAAACCGAAATCGGCGGACGTACCTTCACGGTTGAGACCGGTAAGGTCGCCGAGCTCTGCAACGCTGAAGCAATCTGCCGCTACGGCGACACCGTCGTCCTCGTCACCGCAGTCGCTTCGCCCCTTCCCAAGTCCGGCATCGATTATTTCCCGCTGACCATCGAGGTCGAAGAGCGCATGTACGCCGTCGGCAGAATTCCCGGCTCTTTTAACCGCCGCGAGGGCAAGCCCTCCGACCGCGGCGTTCTCATCTCGCGTCTGATCGACCGCCCGATGCGTCCGCTGTTCGACGAGGAGCTCCGCAACGACGTCGTTCTGACGAACACCATTCTTGTCCAGGACTACGATAACCCCGTGGAAATCGTCGCCTCCATCGGCTCTTCTCTTGTCATCGCCTATTCCGACATTCCCTGGAACGGACCGACCGCGACCACCAATGTCTGCTATCTCGACGGCAAGTATATCGTCAACCCCTCGCAGGACGAGCGCAACGCCTGCCAGTGCTTCGTGACCATCGCGTCGACCCATGAGAAGGTCGTCATGATCGAGACCGAGGCGAACGAAGTCAAAGAAGACATCCTCATGGAGTGCATCAAGCTCGCCCATGAGACCAACGTCAAGGTTGTCGAGTTCATCAACACCATTGTCGACACCATCGGCAAGCCCAAGTTCACCTTCGAAAAGGCCGCCGTCAACCACGAGATGCTCGACGATCTGTGCGAGTACGGTCTGGACAAGATTGCCTATGCCCTCGACACCGACGACAAGAACGTCCGCGAAGAGCGCCTGACCGCCGCCGTCGTCGATTTCAAGGAGAAGTTCGGCGAAAAGTATGCAGACGACTGGGACATCCAGATCGATGTGTGCCTGTACAAGATGCAGAAGAAGATCGTCAAGAAGTGGCTGCTCGAGGGCAAGCGCGTCGACGGTCGTACCCCCGATGAAATCCGCCCGCTGGATGCCGAGGTCAGCGTTCTGCCGCGCGTTCACGGCTCGGGTCTGTTCACACGCGGTCAGACGCAGGTTCTGTCCGTCTGCACGCTCAACACGCTCTCTGCCGCGCAGAAGTTAGACACCATCTACGACGAGACTGAGCGCCGCTATATCCACCACTACAACATGCCGCAGTGGTCCACCGGCGAGGCGCGTGCGAGCCGCTCCACCTCCCGCCGCGAGATCGGTCACGGCGCGCTTGCCGAAAAGGCGCTGCTGCCGGTCATTCCGTCGGTCGACGAGTTCCCGTATGCCATCCGCGTCGTCTCTGAGGTCGTCTCGTCCAACGGCTCGACCTCGCAGGCTTCCATCTGCGGCTCGACGCTTGCCCTGATGGACGCAGGCGTTCCCATCAAGCGCCCCGTCGCGGGCATCTCCTGCGGCCTGATTTCCGATAAGGAAACCGGCACGTGGAGAACTTTTACTGATATTCAGGGCGTCGAGGACTTCCACGGCGAGATGGACTTCAAGGTCGCCGGTACGACCGAGGGTGTCACCGCCATTCAGATGGACCTCAAGAACGACGGTCTGACGATGGAAATCATTGCCGACGCGCTCGAGCGCTGCCGCAAAGCCCGTCTGGAAATTCTCAACGAGATCATGATTCCCTGCATCGCAAAGCCGCGCGACCATGTCTCTGAGTTTGCACCCAAGATGCTCACGATGAAGATCGACGTCGACAAGATCCGCGAGGTCATCGGCAAGGGCGGCTCCATGATTCAGAAGATCGTCGCCGAGTCCGGCGCGCAGGTCGACATTGACGACGACGGCACGA
>CALERM010000228.1 GCA_937907715.1 uncultured Clostridia bacterium | reverse complement strand
TGGAAATTTCTTTGCGCAGGGACTGCTTCCTGACTGCGGCGGGGACCCCATCCCCACCGCAGCCCCCCCGCAAGGATTTTTGCAGAGCAAAAATGCCTTGCGGCGGTAGGGACTGCCAAGTCTGCTGCTCGGCAGTCTGATTGTCGAACGAACTGCAAACCAGATTGCAATTGCAGACCAGAGCGAGAGTGCTGGCAAAAACCGTAGAAACGCTCGACTGGGTAGTAGTTGCTAACTAGATTCCCCCGGGATCGCACAAGGGTCCGCAGACCCTTGTGTATTTACGCGCCAGCGTAAAAAAGCAACTTCTTCCCGGCGGCTCGACACGGCGCTTCTTTGCGCAGCTAAGAAGCGTGGGGTCGAAAAATGACCAGCTGGCAGTTCTCTGCCAGATTCTCACTGGCGCTGCTGCGCCACACGCAGCAATAATTATTCTTCCTCCTGCTCGGGGTCAACCCGTTCAATGGAAATAACCCGGTTGCCTTCCTCAATTCTCATGAGAATGACGCCCTGCGTGTCGCGCTTATAGACGTTGATGTCGGACGCCGCCATGCGGATGAGAACGCCGCCGTTTTCAATCAGCATCACATCATCCTCGTCGGATACAATCGCGATGCCCGCAATTCTGCCGGTTTTGGCGGTGATGTTGTAGTTCTTGAGTCCCTTGCCGCCTCTTTGCTGCGGGCGGCGCGCGCCGGATTCATCCAGACGCAGATACTCGTTCATTTCCGTGCGCTTGCCGTAGCCGAGCTCGGTGACGGTCAGAAGCTGCTTACCGGGCTCTGCGATGCCTGCGCCGACGACTTCGTCACCATCTAAGAGTGTAATACCCTTGACGCCTGCCGCGTCGCGGCCCATGACGCGCACATCCGCTTCGTTAAAACAGATGGCAAAGCCGTCCCTGGTCGCAAGCAGGATGTTGTTTTCGCCGTTCGTCTTCATGACGGCAATCAGCTCGTCGCCCTCGTTGAGCGTCAGCGCGCGGATGCCGGCTTTTCTGGCGGTATTGAGACTCGACAGAAGCACTCTCTTGACCGTGCCCTGCTTCGTGACGAACATGAGGTTGTCGTCGTCAAATTCGTGGACCGTGATGCCCGCGGTGACGGTCTCGCCCGGCTCGAGCGGCAGGATGTTCACGATATTCGTACCCTTTGCCGTTCTGCCCGCCTCGGGAATCTGGTAGCCCTTCTTGCGGTGGACCTTGCCGAGACTGGTGAAGAAGAGGATATAGTCGTGCGTGGACGCGGAGAAGACGCTTTCAACGAAGTCCTCTTCCTTGAGCGTCTGCCCGGTGACGCCTCTGCCGCCGCGCTTCTGGGCGCGATAGGTCGAAGCGGGAACGCGCTTGATGTAGCCCGCGTGGGACAGGGTGAAGACGCACTGCTCCTCTTCAATCAGGTCCTCGATGTCAATTTCGTCCTCGACGTCCTGAATTTCAGTGCGGCGGTCGTCGCCGTATTTGTCGCGGATGGCGATCAGCTCGTCTTTGAGAACGCCCTTGAGCATCGTTTCATTGGAAAGCAGCTCGCGGTAATACTCGATGCGCTTTTCCAACTCGTCATATTCGTTCTGCAGCTTCTCGCGCTCAAGTCCCTGCAGTCTCTTGAGCTGCATGTCCAGAACGACCTGCGCCTGAATTTCACTCAGGTTGAACTTTGCCATCAGGCGCTCTTTCGCGTCGTCGTAGCTCTCGCGGATGGTCTTGATGACCTCGTCGATGTTCTCCTCGGCAATAAGCAGACCCTCGAGCACGTGCTGGCGCTCGAGCGCCTTTTTGAGATCGTACTGCGTGCGGCGGGTAATGATCTCCTCCTGGAAGGCGAGGTATTCATCCAGCATGTGGCGCAGCGAGAGAATCTTCGGCTGCGTCTGGTTGTTGACCAGCGCGAGCATCGTCACGCCGAAGGTCGTCTGCATCTGCGTCTGGGCGAACAGGCGGTTTAAGACCACCTGCGCGTTGGCGTCCTTCTTGAGCTCAATGACGATGCGCATGCCGTTGCGGTCGGTTTCGTCGCGGATGTCGGAGATGCCCTCGAGGCGCTTGTCGCGCACCTGATCTGCCATGGCGGCGATGAGCTGGCGCTTGTTGACCTGATAGGGAAGCTCGGTGACGATGATGCGCTGGCGGTTCTGCCCGAACTCTTCGAGCTCCGTGCGCGCGCGGACGGTAATTTTGCCGCGACCGGTCGAGTACGCGGCGCGGATGCCGCTGCGACCCATGATGATGCCTCTTGTCGGGAAATCCGGACCCTGAATGTGGTCCATGAGGTCCAGCAGATCCGCCTCGGGGTTATCCAGCACGCAGACGCAGGCGTCGATGACCTCGCGCAGGTTGTGCGGCGGGATATTCGTCGCCATGCCGACGGCGATGCCGCTTGATCCGTTGACCAGCAGGTTCGGGAAGCGAGACGGCAGCACGCGCGGCTCTTTTCTCGACTCGTCAAAGTTCGGGTCCCAGTTGACGGTGTCCTTATCAATGTCGCGCAGCATCTCGTTGCAGAGCTTCGACATGCGCGCCTCGGTGTATCGATACGCCGCGGGAGGGTCTCCGTCGACGGAGCCGAAGTTGCCGTGCCCGTCGACGAGCATGTAGCGCATGGAAAAATCCTGCGCCAGACGGACCATTGCATCGTAGACCGATGCATCGCCGTGCGGATGATACCGGCCCAGCACGTCGCCGACGCACGTTGCAGACTTTTTAAAGGGCTTATCGGAGCTCAAGCCGTCTTCATACATCGCGTACAGAATGCGCCGGTGGACGGGCTTTAAGCCGTCCCGCACGTCCGGAAGGGCTCTGCCGACGATGACGGACATTGCGTAGTCAATATAGGACGATTTCATCTCCTGCACAAGCTCGGACTGAACAATCGTCTGCTCGGGAAACATAATATCCTCGGGCTTGTAATCTTTCTTATGTGCCATAGATTGGTCTCCTTTTGGAGTTGTAGGGGCTTATATATCGAGGTTCACGACGTATTTTGCGTTTTCCTCGATAAATTCCTTTCTCGGCTCGACGTCTTCGCCCATGAGGACGGTGAAGATCTGATCGGCGGCGACGGCGTCTTCGAGGGTAATGCGGCGCAGCGTTCTGGTCTCGGGGTTCATGGTCGTCTCCCACAGCTCGTGCGGGTCCATCTCGCCCAGACCCTTGAACCGGGAGATATCGACCTTCACGTTGGGATTGCCGCCGCGCAGCTCGCTGGAAATCTGGTCGCGCTGCTCGTCGGAGAAGGCGACCTTGACGGACTTGCCGCGCGTGAGCTTATAAAGCGGCGGCACGGCGGAATAAACATAGCCCTGCTCGATGAGCGGACGCATGAAGCGGAAGAAGAAGGTGAGAAGCAGCGTGCGGATATGGCTGCCGTCGACATCGGCATCCGCCATGATGATAACCTTGTGGTAGCGGAGCTTTTCGAGATTGAACTCGTCTCCGATACCGGCTCCCAGCGCGGTGATGACGGGCTGGAGCTTATCGTTCCCGTAGACCTTGTCGGCGCGCGCCTTTTCCACGTTCAGCATTTTGCCCCAGAGGGGAAGAATCGCCTGGAAGCGGGAGTCCCGGCCCTGTGTGGCAGAGCCGCCGGCGGAGTCGCCCTCGACGATGTAAATCTCGGTGAGCGTGGGGTCCGTGTCGTTGCAGTCGCGCAGCTTGTCTGGCATCTGCCCGGACTCGAGTCCTGTCTTGCGGCGGATGGCTTCCTTTGCCTTGCGCGCCGCCTCTCTGGCGCGGTTTGCCATCATTGCCTTATCGAGAATCGCGCGCGCCACGGACGGATTTTCCTCCAGGAACTCCGTGAGCTGCTGGGTGACGATATTGCTGACGAGCGTGCGGATGGAGGCGTTGCCGAGCTTTGCCTTGGTCTGTCCTTCAAACTGCGCGTCGGTCAGCTTGACAGAGATAATCGCGGTCAAGCCCTCGCGCACATCCTCGCCGGAGACCTTGTCGTCTTGCTTGATGATACCCTTTTTCTGCCCGTAGGCGTTGAGGACCGAGGTCAGCGCCCGCTTGAAGCCCTCTTCGTGCATGCCGCCCTCGGGGGTATGGATATCGTTGGCAAAGGAAACAATCGTCTCGTTGAACGAGTCGTTATACTGCAGCGCAACTTCCGCCGTCTGGTCGCCCTTTCTGCCCGCCATGTAGATGACGTCAGGGTGAATCGGCGTTTTGTGGCGGTTGTACCACTGGACAAACTCGCGGATGCCGCCCTCATAACACATGGAGTCGAAGCGCTCTTTCTCCGGCTTGCCGGCGGAGGCAATGCGTTCATCGCGGATGGTGATCTGAAGCCCCGCGTTCAAGAACGCCTGCTCGCGCATTCTTGTGTGCAGTGTCTCATAGTCATACTCCGTGGTGTCGAACATCTCGGGGTCGGGCTTGAAGGTGACCTTCGTGCCGTGCTGGTCGGTCGTGCCGACAATTCTCATTTCCTTCGTGATGTTGCCGCGGGAGAACTGCATCTCATAGATCTTGCCGTCGCGGTACACGTCGACAATGAGCCACTCGGAAAGGGCGTTGACGACCGACGCGCCGACGCCGTGAAGTCCGCCGGAGACCTTATAGCCTCCGCCGCCGAATTTGCCGCCTGCGTGCAGAACGGTATAGACGACCTCGAGCGCGGGCTTTCCGGTCTGCGCCTGAATGTCGACGGGAATGCCGCGTCCGTCGTCTAAAACGGTAATCGTATTTCCTTCGTTGATCGTCACCTGCACATGGTGGCAGTAGCCTGCCAGCGCCTCGTCGATCGCGTTGTCGACGATCTCATAGACCAGGTGGTGAAGACCCGACACGCTGGTCGAGCCGATGTACATGCCGGGACGCTTGCGGACGGCTTCCAGACCCTCGAGAACCTGAATCTGGCTGGCGTCGTACTGCGTTTCCACGACTTCGTTTTTCAAGATTTCTTCACTCATGGATTTCTCCTTTTGCTTTGATCAAAAAGCGGGGTATCATCGCTGCCTGCCTCCGGCGAAGCGCCGGGCGAGGATGGCTGCGTTGTATTTCGTTAAATAGACGCGCGTCTGTCCGTATTCCTGCGTGAGGACGAACGATTTGGGAAGCCCGTCGGTCGCCTCAATGAGGCATCCGTCTTCCTGCGCGCGCTGCAAAAATTCGCGGGTGCGCTTCGACCAGGACGTATTATCAAGATCAAAGACGCCCAGCACGTGACTGGCGCGCACGGCGAGGTCCATGCCGATATCTACGTACATACGAGCCCTCCTGCGCGGATTTCGATGGTTTTGCCGATTTTTGTGACTCTGCCCGGCTCGCAGCAGGTGATCAATACCTGCCCGGAGGTGATCTGGTTGAGGACGAAGTCCTGCCGCGTGGCGTCCAGCTCGGACAGCACGTCGTCTAACAGCAGAACCGGTTCTTCTCCGGTGTCTCTTCGCAGAAGCTCGCGCTCGGAAAGCTTCAGGCTGATGGCGGCGGTGCGCGTCTGCCCCTGCGAGCCGAAGGACTTGACGGGAATTTCGTCCAGCAGCGCATCGAAATCATCTTTATGCGGACCGGTCAGGCACTGCCCGGAGTCCAGTTCTGCGCGGTAGTGCCGCTCCTGATGCTCCAGAATCTGCTCGAAGATCGTTTTTCGCTCGGCAAACGGATCTTCCACGGTCGAGACCGTGCGGTAGATGAGCGTCATCGTCTCTCTTCCGGCGGAGAACGCGCTGTGATAGCCGCTTGCCGCCTGCTCAAGCGCTTTTAAATACCGCGCGCGGTGCGAGATTAAAATCGCGCCGACCTGCGCGAGACGGTAATTGTATTCGGGCAGCGGCTCCAATAAATCCGGCTTTTCGCGGTAGTCCTTTAAAATGCGGCTCTTGCTGTCAAGCAAGCGGTTATACTCTGAAAGAGCCGAGGCATAGGACGGACGGAGCTGGCACAGCGCATTGTCAAGCAGCCGTCTGCGCGGCTGGCTGCCGCCCTTTAAGACCAGCAAATCCTCCGGGCAGAACAGCACTGTCGTCAGAACGCCGGGCAAAGCTGCCGCGCTTTTCTGCTTCACGCCGCCCAAATAAAGCTGCCGCGGACGCCGACCGGAAAAAAGGACTGCGCGGATGGTCTGGTCGCGCCCCTGCGAAAAGACGTCGGCGTTCAGATCGGCAAAGTTTGCGCCGAAACGGATCAGCTCCTGCGTCTTCTGCGTGCGAAAGCTTCTGCCGGTCGATAAATAGCCGACCGCTTCGAGAAGGTTTGTCTTTCCCTGCGCGTTTTCGCCCAGAATCAGGTTGACGCCGGGGTCCAGCGTAAGGTCCAGCGTTTCATAGTTCC
>CALERM010000227.1 GCA_937907715.1 uncultured Clostridia bacterium | reverse complement strand
ACATCGTATCCATGTCCGATTCTCATGGCGTCTGCCTCCGCTTTAAAATCAGCGCTGCGATGTCCAGATCCAGCGGCGTCGTGATTTTGATATTCTCCTCCGAGCCGTCCGTCAGCAGCACCGTCATGCCGAGCGCCTCCACCGCCGAGCAGTCGTCGGTCAGCGTAAGCCCCTTCTGCTTCGCGTTTTGCAGCGCGCCCAGCAGCAGCGCCGTATCAAATACCTGCGGCGTCTGCACGGCAAATAGCGTGGACCGGTCCGGTGTTTCATCGACACCACCGGTTTTGGAAACCTTGATCGTGTCCTTGACCGGGATAGCAGGCGTCGCCGCGCCGAACTTCGCCGCCTTCAATATTGCCTTTGTGATGACCTCCGGCGGCACCAGCGGGCGCGCGCCGTCATGCACGGCAACAAGCTCCGTCCCCTCCGGCACGGCTTTCAGCCCGTGCATCACCGACTCCTGCCGGCTGCTTCCTCCGGGAACGACCAGAAGCACCTTCCGATACGGCGAGCAGACCCGGCTGATTTTTGGCATCTGGTCCTCACGCGCGACAACAATAATCGTGTCGATCATCTCGTGATCGTCGAACACGCGCAGCGTCCGGCTCAGAACCGGAAGCCCGCCCAGCTCTGCCAGAAGCTTGTCTGTCCCGCCCATCCGAGTGGAAGACCCGGCAGCGACAATCACCGCCGCACAGCTCGGGTGCGAGAGCTTGTTTTTCACCTGCCGCGCCTTGCGGATGGTATCTGCAAGCTGCATGAAGTTCCTCCTTTACGTTAAGCCGCCCACAAGCTCCTTGAAGGCTTTGCCGCGCACAGCAAAATTCTTGAACTGGTCAAACGCCGCACAGGCAGGGCTCAATGTCACAACATCGCCCGGCTGCGCCGCCTTCTGACAAAGCGTAACTGCCTCGCGCAGATCGTTCGCCTCCAGAATCTCCGGCACACCTTTTTTATACTCCGGCGCGTTTTCCACTGCCGCGCGGATTTTGTCCGCCGTCGCACCGCACAGCACCAACGTCTTGACATGCGCGCAGATTTCCGGTCCCAGCACATCGAACGGAATGTGCTTGTCATATCCGCCTGCTATCAGAATCACCTTCTGCTTGAACGAGTGCAGACCCGCAATCGTCCGCGAAGGGCTCGATGCAATCGAGTCGTTGTAATACCTCACCCCGTGCAGCTCACGCACCATCTCAATGCGATGCTCCACGCCGCCGAAGCTCCGCGCCACCGCGTCCACATCCGCATCGGATGCCAGACCTTCCGTCGCGCAGGCGGCCGCCATGTAATTTTCAATGTTGTGTACGCCCGGGATTCTGATATCGTCCGCCGGCATAATCTTGCGCCCGTTGCGGTAGACGATTCCGTTTTCCAGCCACACGCCGTTGGAGGGTCTGCCCAGCCGCGAGAATTTTTCGACCGTACCCGGCGCTTTTTCGGCAAAGGAATTGGTGATTTCGTTGTCCATGTTCACAACGAGCTTGCCGGTCTTTCCCTGATGCAGATACACGTTTTCCTTCGCGGCAATATACTCCGCCATGTCCTTGTGAACATCGAGATGGTTCGGTGCAAGGTTTGTCACCACCGCAATGTCTGCCGACTGCGTCATGCCCATAAGCTGGAACGAGGAAAGCTCGACGACGGCAAGATCGTCCGGCTTCATCTGCTCTGCCAGCGGCAGAAGCGGCGTTCCGATGTTGCCGCCGAGCCAGACCGTGTAGCCCGCGTGCTTCAGAATCTCGGAGATGAGCGTGGTCGTCGTCGTCTTGCCGTCCGAGCCGGTCACGGCAATGATTCTGCACGGGCAGACGGAGAAAAACGCCTCCATCTCGCTCGTTACCACCGCACCGGTCTCGCGCAGCTGCTTGAGCGCCGGAAGGTCCGGATGCATGCCGGGCGTGCGGAATACAACATCCGCCTGCACACCGTCCAGATATCCGTCTCCGACATGGAGCGTCGCGCCCATGCGCTCTAAGTCCAGAACCTCTTCATCGAGCTGCTGCCTTGGCGTCCTGTCGCAGGCAAGCACCGTCAGTCCGCGCTCGATCATCATGCGGATTAACGGGCGGTTCGACACGCCGATGCCAAGCACGGCAATGCGCTTTCCCCGCAGCGCCTCAAAATATGCAGAAACCTTCTCGTTCATGGTTGAAGCCTCTTTTCCGGTTGTTGGCTCCATTATATCCGCCCCAGAAAAAAATTGCAACTTGTTTGACATTCGGGCGCGAATCAGGTACAATACAAGCGCGACCGGGACGGACAGTCGCGGGGTGCAGCCCAACGGCTGCATCATGAGGAAAGTCCGGGCTCCACAGGGCAAGGATAACGGG
>CALERM010000226.1 GCA_937907715.1 uncultured Clostridia bacterium | reverse complement strand
TCTCGATATCATCAAGGACCACCTGTACTGCGACGGCAAGGACTCCGCGGTCCGCCGCTCCGCGCAGAGCGCGCTGTGGATGATTCTCGATGCCATGACCAAGGTCTTCGCGCCGATTCTCGCGTTCACCTGCGATGAAATCTGGCTGCAGATGCCGCACCGCGCAGAGGACGACGCGAGAAACGTGCTGTTCAACCAGATGTCGAAGCCCTATACCGCCTACGCCCTGTCCGACGAGGAAATGGCAAAGTGGGAGACCGCGTTCAAGGTCCGCTCGGATGTGAACGGCGTTCTCGAAGCGGCAAGAGCCGACAAGCGCATCGGCAAATCTCTCGAGGCGCACGTGGCGCTGACGGCGGTTGACGCAGCTGCCGCCGAGGCAGTCAAGGCAATCGCCGGCATGAACCTCGCAGAGCTGTTCATCGTCTCCAACGTCGCCGTGACCGGGGAAACCGCGCCCGAGGGCGCAGTTGTGGGCGCAGGCTCCAACTTCCCCGGACTGACCGTCGCCGTCACCGAGGCGACCGGCAGGAAGTGCCCGCGCTGCTGGATGCACTCGATGGACGCCGACGAGCACGATCTGTGCCCACGCTGCGCTGCCGTCTGCAAGGCGCTCGACGTTGTCTTTGACTGATTCCAAATTCACGCATAGCAAAAGCCCGTGATCGTATGATCACGGGCTTGAGACTGTCAAAAAAGCTATCGCTTTCTTGACAGAAGGGGGGTTGCACCTCGACTGCGCGCATAATTTTTGTCCCGCAGGGACAAAAATTCCACACTTGCGAGGTGATCAGTATGTTTCCGGTCGGCAAAGCCGCCGGATAACATGGATTTTTATTTTATTTCGCCCTGCGGGGCGAAACTCTACGAGGTTCTTTGACAAGCTGAAGCCCGTGATCTCACGATCACGGGCTTTTTTGACAATTTCTTAGATGGTCGGCTGGTTTGCCGCTTCGATGATCTTGACGAACTTCTCGGGCACGAGGGATGCGCCGCCGATGAGGCCGCCGTCGATGTCGGGCTGTGCCAGCAGATCGTAGGCGTTCTTTTCGTTCATGGAGCCGCCGTAGAGGATGGAGATGGCACGCGCGATCTTTGCGCCGTAGAGCTTGCGGATGACCGTGCGGATGCTCTCGCAGACCTCTTCCGCCTGCTCGGGGGTTGCGGTTTTGCCGGTGCCGATTGCCCAGATGGGCTCATAGGCGATGACCATCTTGCGAATCTTGTCCTCGCCGACGCCGCGCAGACCGCACTTGATCTGCATGGTGATCCACTCCTCGGTGATGCCCTGCTCGCGCTGCTCCAGGCTCTCGCCGACGCACATGATGGGAACCAGACCGTTTTCCAGCGCGGTCAGGACCTTCGCATTCACGTCCTCGTTCGTCTCGCCCATGGCGCGGCGCTCGGAGTGACCGAGGATGACGTACTTGCAGCCCGCGTCTACGAGCATGTTCGCGGCGATCTCGCCGGTGTAGGCGCCGGAGGCGTTGGCGTTGCAGTTTTCAGCGCCGATGCCGACTCTGGTCTCGCGCATGGCGCGAACGGCTGCGGGGATGCAGACGGCAGGCACGCACAGCGCCACGTCGCACCAGCGACCCTTGGGCATGATCGTCTTGAACTCGGTCATGAATTCCTTCGTCTCAGACGGCGTCTTGTTCATTTTCCAGTTGCCGGCGATGACAGTCTTACGGTATTTTCTGTTCATGATGAAACTCTCCTATATATCTCAGTCCAAAATCGTTTCAAATTTCCAACAAATCCAAAATGCGCGCATGCGTCCGTGGGATTTCACAGCGTTTTCATACGCGCTCCATCGACAACGCCACCGGCGAGAGATTTTTCGGCAAGGCAAGGTGAAACGGCGAAGGCGTACCGTGTGTACGTCGAGCCGGTTCTAACGCCGCATTGCCGGAAAAGATCCGGCGGCGCCCGTCAAAGCGGTCGTGCTTACTTATCCTGCAGGCACGCAATTCCGGGCAGCTCCAGTCCTTCGAGGAACTCCAAAGATGCGCCGCCGCCGGTGGAGATGTGGGTAATCTTGTCGGCAAAGCCCAGCTGCTCGCAGGCTGCTGCGGAGTCGCCGCCGCCGACGATGGTGATGGCGTCGGAGTCTGCCAGCGCCTGCGCAACGGCGATGGTGCCCTTGGCAAGCGTCGGGTTTTCAAACACGCCCATGGGTCCGTTCCAGACGACGGTCTTTGCGCTCTTGACGGCGTCTGCAAACAGCGCTCTGGTCTTCTCGCCGATGTCCATGCCCTCCATGTCGGCAGGAATCTCGGAAACGTCGACGGTCTTCACGTCAATCGGCGCGTCGATCGGATTCGGGAAGTCAGCGGCAACCACGGTGTCAACCGGCAGAAGAAGCTTGACGCCCTTTTCTTCCGCCTTCTTCATCATGTCCTTGCAGTAGTCGACCTTCTCGGCGTCAAACAGGCTCTTTCCGATGCCGTAGCCCTTGGCTGCCAGGAACGTGTATGCCATGCCGCCGCCGATGATCAGCGTGTCGACCTTTTCGAGCAGATTGTTGATGACATTCAGCTTGTCGGAGACCTTCGCGCCGCCCAGGATTGCGACAAACGGACGCTCGGGGTCTGCCAGCGCCTTGCCCATGATGGAAACTTCCTTCTGGACCAAAAAGCCGCAGACTGCCGGCAGATACTCTGCCACGCCTGCCGTCGAAGCATGCGCGCGGTGCGCGGTGCCGAAGGCGTCGTTGACAAAGATATCGGCAAGGGAGGCAAGCTTTTTGGAAAGCTCGGGGTCGTTTTTCGTCTCGCCCTTTTCAAAGCGGGTGTTCTCGAGCAGCATGACCTCGCCGTCTTTCAAAGAAGCGGCAAGCGACTGTGCGCTCTCGCCGACAACATCCTTTGCCATCTTCACGGGCTGACCGAGCAGCTCCGACAGGCGGTCTGCCACAACCTGCAAGGAGAACGCAGGGTCCGGTCCGTTTTTGGGCTTACCCATGTGCGAGCAGAGAATGACGCGCGCACCGTGCTTGATGAGGTATTCAATCGTCGGCAGGGCGGCAACAATGCGCTTATCGCTCGTGATCTTGCCGTCCTTGGTGGGGACATTGAAGTCGCAGCGGCAAAGAACGCGCTTGCCGGCAACGTCGATGTCTTCTACGGATTTCTTGTTGTAATTCATCCAGATTCCTCCTTATATGATGCTTGCATGCCTTTCAAAACACGGGCAAATGCCCGGCTTCTTACCAATCGATCATTTTTCCCTGCGCCTTGAGATGCGGGAAGCCCTGCTGCCGCAGCGCCTCAAATACGCCGATTGCCGCCGAATTTCCGAGGTTCAGGCTGCGCGCCTCGGCGCGGATGGGAATTCTCACGCAGCTGTCAAAATGCGCGGCGAGAAGGTCCTCCGGCAGTCCCTTCGTCTCCTTGCCGAAAAACAGATAGCAGCCGTCGGGGTAGTCCGCCTCGTCGTAGCGCTTCGGCGCCTTGGTGGAAAACAGACGCATGGATCGAACGTCGTTTTTCGAGAAAAAGTCGTCGAGATTTTCGTAATCGCGCACATCCACAAGGTGCCAGTAGTCCAGCCCCGCCCGCTTGACTGCTTTGTCGGAAATGTCAAAGCCCAGCGGGCGAATCAGATGCAGCACGCTCCCGGTCGCCGCGCAGGTTCTTGCGATGTTGCCGGTGTTCGCCGGAATCTCCGGCTCGACCAGAACCACATGCAGCATAAAACCACGCTCCCTCTACGAAAACCAACTTTCAATATTCTATGACAGAACATCGGAAATTTCAACAGGAAAACGGATATTTTTGAAGAATTTCTGCGAAAAAATTTCTATCCTTCGGGGCTATGTTTTTGTGCATCTTCGGGAATTTTCCAATCAACCGGCGAAAAACCATACGAAACCAGAAATTCGTTGATCTGCGAAAACGGACGGCTGCCGAAAAAGCCGCGGTATGCGCTCAATGGGCTCGGGTGCGGGCTTTCGAGAATCAGGCGCGGATGCGGGCTTTTTTTTACCAGCGCCGCCTTCCTCTGCGCCTGCGCGCCCCACAGAACGAACGCAACCGGCTGCGGAAGGCTTCCCAACGCGGCAATCACCGCGTCGGTGAAGCTCTGCCAACCGAAATCCTTATGGGAGTTTGCCGCATGCGCCTGCACGGAGAGGACCGTGTTCAGAAGAAACACGCCCTGCTGCGCCCAGCTTGTTAAGTTTCCGCTTTTTGCCGCCGGAATCCCGAGATCGGCTTGCAGCTCCTTGTAGATATTTTGCAGCGACGGCGGCAGTTTTACACCCCGGTTCACAGAAAAAGCCAGCCCGTTCGCCTGCCCCGGCTCATGATACGGGTCCTGCCCGAGGATCACCGCGCGCACGCAGTCGGGCGGGGTCAGGTTGAACGCCGCAAATAGCTGCTGCGCGGGCGGGTAAACTGCCCCGTGTTCATACGCCGCGCCGAGTCTCTGCTCCAGGGAGCGCCAGTACGGCTTTTGAAGCTCGTCATTTAAAAGCGCCTGCCATGCAGGCGGAAGCGTCGGTATCATATGGTTTCCTCCCTGCCGGTTCCGGCGAAGCCGCGCCTTTTTGCGCATACTTTACCACACAAACCGCGCCGGTGCAAGATGGGAGCCGCCGTTTTGCAGGCACTTTTTCCTGTTGCAATTAAAGCGCGCGCAGACTATAATATAAACTGCATTTATTATGTGAAAGTGTGGCTATCGGCACGAAAAGGAGGCGCGGGCATGGGACGGATTATTGCGCTGGTCAACCAGAAGGGCGGCGTCGGAAAAACGACGACGGCAGTCAATCTGGCGGCGGGACTGCACAAGGCGGGCAAGCGGACGCTGCTGTGCGATTTTGACCCGCAGGCAAACGCGACCTCCGGACTCGGCGTGGACAAAAACGAGGTTGGCGTCTCGACCTACGACATCGTCATCGACGGAAAATCTGCTGCCGAAGCCGTGATTCATACGAAATACGGCGACCTTCTTGCCTCCGGCGCGGCGCTTTCGGGCGCGGGCGTGGAGCTGGTGGGACTCGAGCGCCGGGAATACTGCCTGCGCGACGCCCTCGAGCCGCTGCGAAACAGCTATGATTACATCTTCATCGACTGCCCGCCGTCGTTGGAGCTTCTGACGCTCAACGCCCTGTGCGCGGCAGACGAGATTTTAATCCCCGTCCAGTGCGAATACTACGCGCTGGAGGGCTTGTCGGACCTGATGACGACGATGCGTGCAGTCAAGCGTAAGCTCAACCCAACGCTCGGCATTTTCGGCGTCCTGCTTACCATGTATGACGGCAGAACAAACTTCTCCGCGCAGGTCGCCGAGGAGGTCCGCCGCCATTTCCCCGGCAAGGTCTTTGCCGCGGTAATTCCGAGAAACGTCCGGCTCAGCGAGGCGCCGAGCCACGGACTTCCGATTTTTGCTTACGACCGGTTCAGCCGGGGCGCGGCAGCGTATGATGCGCTGGTGCAGGAAATTCTCACGAAAGGAGCTTGAGCCATGGCTTCCAACAAGGGACTGGGCAAGGGACTCGGCGCGCTGCTCGGCGAGAGCGCCATGCAGCCGGTCAATCAGCAGAGCCCGCTGCTGCTTCCATTGCAGAAAATCGAGCCGAACCGGCTCCAGCCGCGCAAAAACTTTGACGAGGAGGAGCTGTCGGCGCTTGCCGACTCCATCCGCCAGCATGGCGTCATTCAGCCGCTGACGGTCCGGCTTCTGGATTCCGGGTACTATCAGATCATCGCCGGCGAACGGCGCTGGCGCGCAGCAAGGCTCGCGGGGCTGCGCGAGGTGCCCGTCGTCGTCATTGAGGCGGACGACAAAAAGGCGATGGAGCTGGCGCTCATTGAAAATTTACAGCGCGCGGACCTGACGCCCATTGAAGAGGCGCGGGGCTATCAGCAGCTGATTGGAGAATACGGGCTCACGCAGGAGCAGGTCGCGGACCGGGTCAGCAAATCGCGCCCGGCAGTGGCAAATGCGATGCGTCTTTTAAGCCTGCCGGACGAGCTTCTGGCTCTGGTGGAAGAGGGAAAGCTCACCGCCGGACATGCCCGCGCGATTTTGTCGCTCAAGGACAAGCCGCAGCAGCTGGCAGTTGCGCAGAAGGTGATCAATTTGCAGCTTTCCGTCCGGCAGACGGAGGCGATGTGCAAAAAGCTCTCCAAAGCCGCGAAGACCCCCGAGCCGAAGCCGGTCGAGGTCGACTATCTTGCCGAGTGCGAAAAATCGCTTTCGCGCCGTCTCGGGCGCGGCGTCAGAATCGTCTCCGGCAAGCGCAAGGGCAAAATTGAACTGGAATATTACGGGCAGGAGGATTTGCAGCGGCTCTATGAGGCGCTGACGAAGACTCTCGGAAAGGAGCAGCCGTAATGGACGAAGAACAGAAGAAGAAACCCGAACCTGCCGCACAGCCGCCCGCGCCGTTAAGCGACGCGAGAAAAGCGGCGCTGCTGCGGTATATGGCAATTTTGTTTGCCGTGGCGTTTTTGCTGGTGCTGCTGTCGCTGATTTTGCAGACGCACAGCTCCAAAAGTACGATCTCGGAGCTGAGCGCCGCGTCGACGAGCGCGCTCGATAACGCCGTCAAGCTGCAGGAGCAGAACCGCACCTTACAGGAGGAAAAGCAGGCGCTCGAGGATGAGCTGGACGCCGTGCAGAAAAAGCTCGACGAGGAAACCGCGCTCAACGATCAGCTTCTGCAGGCGACGCAGGACGAGGAAAGCGACGCCAAGCAGGAGCTGCGCGACAAGGAGCAGGAGCTCGACCACACGCGCCTTGCCTATGAGGCGCTTCTGACCGCGATGAGCTGCGACACGCACGAAGGAAACGTGACCTTCTCGCGGGCAATGGAAACGGTTGCGCGCTATCAGCAGTGTCTGTCTGAAAACGCGCTGGCGGAATTTGAAAAGCTGCAGGAGCAGTAAGAGGAGAGATACAGTATGATTGATATCCGATTTTTGCGGGAAAACCCCGAAGCCGTCAAGGAAAACATTCGCAAGAAGTTCCAGGACGCAAAGCTGCCGCTGGTCGACGAGGTGGTAGACCTCGACGCCAGACGCCGCGCCGCGATTGCCGAGGTGGAAAGCCTCAAGGCAGCGCGCAACAAGCTCTCAAAGGCGAACGGTCCTCTTTACGGGCAGCTCAAAAAATGTGACGATGAGGCGAAAAAGGCGGAGCTGCAGGCGCAGATCGACCGCAACAACGCCGCCGTCAAGGCAGACGACGACCGCCGGGCAGAGCTTGACCAGTCGGTTTCTCAGATGGACGCGCGCATCCGCGAGATCATGTATGTGATTCCGAACATCATTGACCCATCCGTCCCCATCGGTCCCGACGATAGCTGCAACGTCGAGGTCGAGCGTTTCGGAGAGCCCGTCGTGCCCGATTTTGAAATCCCGCACCATGTGGATATCATGGCGTCTTTTAACGGCATCGACAAGGAGTCTGCCGGCCGCGTCGCCGGTATGGGCTTTTACTATCTGCTCGGCGATATCGCGCGGCTGCATGAGGCGGTGCTTGCCTACGCGCGCGACTTTATGATCGACGAGAAGGGCTTTACCTACGTCATCCCGCCGTTCATGATGCACGGCGACGTCGTCAAGGGCGTCATGTCCTTCCCGGAGATGGAAGCGATGATGTACAAGATCGAGGGCGAGGACCTTTACTTAATCGGCACGTCCGAGCATACGATGATCGGCCGGTTTATCGATCAGGTGCTGCCCGAGGCGCAGCTTCCGCTGACGCTCACGTCGTATTCTCCCTGCTTCCGCAAGGAGGTCGGCAGCCACGGACTCGAAGAGCGCGGCGTGTACCGCATCCACCAGTTTGAAAAGCAGGAAATGATCGTTCTCTGCAAGCCCGAAGAGTCGATGGACTGGTACAATAAGCTCTGGAAAAACTCCGTCGAGCTGTTCCGCAATCTGGAGATTCCCGTCCGCCAGCTCGAGTGCTGCTCGGGCGATCTTGCCGATCTCAAGGTCAAGTCCTGCGACATTGAAGCGTGGAGCCCCCGCCAGCAGAAATATTTCGAGGTCTGCTCCTGCTCGAACCTCGGCGACGCGCAGTCCAGACGCCTCGGCATCCGCGTCAAGGCAGAAGACGGCAAGACCTATCTTCCGCACACGCTCAACAACACCTGCGTCGCGCCGCCCAGAATGCTCATCGCGTTCCTGGAAAACCATCTGCAGGCAGACGGCACCGTGACCATTCCGAAGGTTCTGCAGCCCTACATGGGCGGAAAATCCGTCCTGGTTCCCAAAAAGTAACGCTTTGTGCCCCCGAATTCAGGACCGGCGAGAGATTTTTCGTCATGGCAAGGGGTAAGGGCGAAGGCGTACCGTGTGTACGTCGAGCCTGCCGCAACGCCGCCATGGCGAAAAAGATCCGGCGGAGAGGAAAAGGAGAAAACGGAATGAAAAAGTTCTTCAATGAGTTCAAGGAATTCATCACCAAAGGCAACGTTCTGGATATGGCAATCGGCGTGATCATCGCCACTGCCTTCGGCAAGATCACCACGAGCCTTGTGGGCGATGTGTTCATGCCGCTCATCGGCTACCTCATCGGCGGCATCGATCTGTCAACGCTCAACATCACGCTCAGCCCCGCCGTGCTGGATGAGGCTGGCGAGGTGGTCAAGGATGCGGTCGTCATCGGCATCGGCACGTTCCTCACGACAGTGATCGACTTCGTTCTCGTCGCCTTTGTCGTCTTCCTGGTGGTCAAGGCGTTCAACACGGCGAAGAAAAAGTTTGAAAAGCCCGCCGAGCCGGAGCCGGCGCCTGCCGAGCCGGAGCCCACAAAAGAAGAGCTGCTGCTCACCGAGATCCGTGATCTGCTCAAGAAGCAGTAGGTCTTCGCTCGACACGATTCGGGCTGTTTCGACCTGTTTCGACAATTTTACCAAAATATGTCGGAAAATGTCCAAAAGTTCATGCCAGAAAGGGCTGTTTTGGGCGTTTTTCGACATTCTTTTTTGTTGCATTTTTCGGCAAAATCCGATATGATGAGCATACAAATATTACCGGTTTTATCCCGCGTGAAACCAGCGGATTCTAAACCCTATATGATAAAAAAAGGATAAGGGGGAACCTGATATGCAGGACACACTGGAATCCAAACTCGAACTGTTCAATTCCTTTTCCCAGCCAGTCATTCTGGTACGGGAGGGCAAGGTCGTCTATGCCAACCACGCTGCTGCCGCCTGCGGCATCGACGCCGCACAGGACGCCGGAGAATTCGTCGAAGAAACGGACGATGGCTTGTATCTTCGATTCCGCGGCATCCGCGCGCGCGCGCAGCGGCACGAGCTCTCCGACGCCGTGCTCTACATCGCCGACGAATACTGGGATGGCGCGCGCTTTTCGCCTGACACGCTTTTAAATGTCGCACAGGCAATGCGCACGCCGCTGACCGATGTGTTCACCGTCTCAGCGCCGCTTTTTGTCACGCTCGAGGAGATGGAGGACCCGGCGCTCAGCCGCGCCGCGGCAAGCCTCAACAGGAGCTTTTATCAGCTGCTGCGGCTGATGTGTGATCTGACGGAAATGCCTGCCGTTGCCGAGGGGAACCTCAAGGTGCGGCTGGAAAAGCTGGAGCTGTGCGCATTTCTGCAGAGCATTTTCACGCAGGCGGAGTCGCTCTGCCAGACCTGCCGGCGCACCATCACGCTGCATCTGCCGGACAAGACCGTTCACATCTGGGCGGACCGCGACCGGCTGGCGCGCGCGGTTTACAATCTGATTGCCAGCGCCGTGCGCCACACGCAGGAGGGCGCCGAAATTACCCTTTCGCTTCTTACCGCCGCTTCCGTCGCCGTCATTGAAATCCACGACCCGGCGGCGCCGGGCGACCGCCTCAGAGGCACGCTGGACCTGCCCGAGACGCGCAGCGAGATGAAGACCATCGACGCCGACGCCGGTTTCGGCTTTGCCATCGCCCGCGCGATTGCCCGCTCGCACGGCGGAACGCTGATTGTCGGCGCGGGAGACGAAGGCGGCACTACCGTCGCCATGTCGCTGTCGCTGCAGACGCCGGACCGGAAGACGCAGGAGCTGCACGCCGCCATGGCAAAGTTCGACTACACCGGCGGCTTCCGTCAGGAGCTGATCGAGCT
>CALERM010000225.1 GCA_937907715.1 uncultured Clostridia bacterium | reverse complement strand
TTCAAAGGCTGGGTTCTGCATCTGATAGCCGCAGCCGTCCCGCAGGGCGCCGTAGAAGCGGTAGCTCTCGCCGTAGACGAGCCGGTCTTTGACGTAGGGCTGGTTGAAAAAGACGAGATCGACACGCCCGGTTTCATCCGCCACGCGGACCTTGACCAGCTCCATGCCCTTGCGGATGCGCGAGAGCTGGGGATTTGAGATTACCATCGCCTCAAAGCAGGCAGGGGCTCCGGGCTCGAGACCCGCGATGGAGGAGAGCTTCGTCCGGTCTTCATAGGCGCGGGGGAAGAAGGCGATGAGATCGTAGAGCGTTTCGATATGGAGCCTTTGCAGCTGCTTTGCGCGTGTGGGACCGATACCACGAAGCTCTGTTACGGAAGAGAACAGGTCCATTTCCCAAACCTCCTTTTCCGGATTATTATAACGAAAAGAAACGCCTGGGGCAACCGTCACCTTGCAGACTTTCGCACCCGCAGGCGCGAAAAAACCCTCCGAAGAGACTCTTCGGAGGGTTTGCATTCGGCAAAGTTACGCCAGCTCGTTCATCTTCAGGGTAATGCTGCTCTTCTTGCGGGCAGCGTTATTCTTATGAAGAATACCCTTGTTGACAGCCTGATCGATGGACTTCACGGCAGCTTTGTAAGCGCTATCGGCCTGCTCACGGTTGCCTTCGGCAACAGCGGCGTCGAACTTCTTCAGCGTGGTCTTGAGCGCGGACTTCTCCATCTTGTTGCGTTCGTTGTTGACTTTGGACACCAGAACTCTCTTCTTGGCAGACTTAATGTTGGGCATGACTACACCTCCTCCAATAGCGTTAATACCGAAACAAACAAATCCGTTTCATGCAGAAATACATTATAGCGTGCAAGACCGCAGAAATCAATAGCTATTTTTTCTTTTTTTCAAAAAATCGCATACTGGAAAGGCGCGGCGGCAAAAATAGCCGGGAGGTGAGACAATGGATTGCAGGACAGACCTTGCCATGGAGGCATATGCGCTCTGGAAGCAGGACGCGCAGGACACGACGCAGCTTCCGGGGGTCAAAGCGCGCGAGGAGGAATGCGGCGGGATACACATCACGCGCGTGGACATTCTCGACGAGCGGGGACAGGCGGCGCTCGGCAAGCCGATGGGACGCTACGTGACGCTCGAGCTGCGCGCGCTGGCGAGAAAAGAGGAAGGAAGCTTCGAGCAGGCGGCGCAGGCAATCGGCCGCGAGGCGGCGGCGTTTCTGCACAGTCCCAAAAGCGCGCTGTGCGCGGGGCTTGGCAACGACGAAATTACGCCCGACGCCTTCGGTCCCTGGGCGCTGGGGAGCATTCTTGTGACGCGGCATATGAAAAAGCAGCTGCCGGAGGTGTTTTCCGGCTTTTGCAGCGTGTCGGCGGTCAAGCCGGGCGTTCTGGGAACGAGCGGCATGGAGGCGCTGGAGCTGGTGCGCGCGGCAGCGGATTTTTTAAAGCCGGAGGCGATTATCGCGCTTGATGCGCTGGCGGCAATGGACCCGGCGAGACTTTGTACAACTGTCCAATTGACAGACGCGGGGCTGGCACCCGGCTCCGGCATCGGCAATCACCGCGCGGCGTTCACAAAGCAGGCGCTCGGCAGACCCGTTCTGGCGGTTGGCGCGCCGACGCTCATGCGCGCGCAAAGCCTTGCAGAGCGGGAGCTTGCGGGGCTTCCGGGGCTCATTGTCACGCCGCGCGACGCGGACCTTCGTGTGCGTGAGCTGGCGCGGGTGGTGGGCTTCGGTCTGACGCTGGCGCTCCACCCGGGGCTGAGCATTCAGGATGCGGCACGTTTTCTGGCATAATGTTCGAATGCGTTATGTTAACAAAATTATGCGCCGAAGGAACAAAATGCCCGGAAAAGTTCCTGTGGACAAAAATGTGGACAATGTGAAAAACTTTGCCGTGCAAGGAGAAATCCACATTTCCACATTGTTATCCACACCGGTTGTCCCCAGCCATTTGCGGGAAAAAAGTTACAAACCGGTAACGAAGAGCAAAATTACGTCGACGGCGCAACTGGATTATTGTCAACTATTTTGCCTGAAAAATTGTTAGAAAGTTATAATTTCAGCATGATTCCGAATATCTGAGCCGCGCAGATGCAAAAAATGTCGCAACGAGGGCTGTATCAAATTGCTTTCCCGGGAAATACTCCCCAGTACACACGCCGGGTGTTATGCACACCCGAACACGTTGGAGGGGAACGGCTATGCAGGGAAAAGTGGAAATCAGCGGCGTCAACACGGCAAAGCTCAAGACGCTTTCAAACGAGGAAATGATGCATCTGATCGAACTGGCGCAGGCAGGAGACGAACAGGCGAAGCAGAAGCTGGTCGAGGGCAATCTCAAGCTGGTGCTTTCGGTCATCCAGCGCTTCATGGGAAGAGGCGAAAATCCGGATGATCTGTTTCAGGTGGGGTGCATCGGGCTGTTAAAAGCGATTGCCAATTTTGATACGTCCAAGCAGGTCCGCTTTTCGACCTACGGCGTGCCGATGATTGCAGGAGAGCTCCGCCGGTATCTGCGCGACTACAGCCCCATCCGCGTCAGCCGTTCGGTGCGCGATACCGCCTACCGGGTTTTGCAGTGCAAGCAGGAGCTGGTAGAAAAGAACGGGCGCGAGCCGACGATGGAGGAAATTGCCCGAGCGATGGAGGTTCCTCTGGAAGAGGTCGTCGGCGCGATGGACGCGATTGCCTCGCCGGTGTCTCTTTACGAGCCGGTCTACTCCGACGGCGGAGACCCGCTGACCGTGATGGATCAGGTCAGAGACACAAAGAACACCGATGAGCGTTGGCTCGACTCCATCGCCATCCGGCAGGCGATTTCGCAGCTCTCGGCGCGGGAAAAGCGGATTCTGGCGCTGCGGTTTTATGACGGCAGGACGCAGATGGAGGTTGCCGGCAGCATCGGCATCTCGCAGGCGCAGGTCTCGCGGCTGGAAAAAAACGCGCTCAGCGCCATCCGAAAGGCAATCAGTGTGTCATAAGGCGAAACCCTTCCGCATACGGTAGGAAAAAGCAATGACGGGAGGGACGCGTATGGTCAACCGGTTTTCCGAGCTGCGCAACAAGGAAATCATCCACGTCTGCGAGGGTACGAGGCTGGGCTATCTCAACGATCTTTGCATCGACACCGACACCGGCAGGGTTACGGCGATCATGGTTCCGGGACCCTGCCGGTTTCTGGGACTGTTCGGCAGAGACTCCGACTACATCATTCCCTGGGGCTGCATCCGAAGAATCGGGGAGGATATCATCCTTGTCGAAGGACCCATTCCGGGCTGGCGCGTGCTGCGCAAGAAACGAGGGCTGTTCTGATGGCGCGGCAAGCACAAAAAAGAGCCTGAAAACAGGAAAAAAATTTGAAAAAAGCCCTTGCAATCGGAAGCGCGTTTTTGTATAATATTCTGGCGCTGTGAAAAGCGGCGACAATTTAAAACCACACATCCGGCGTTATTGCCTTCTTGTGCCCTCTGCGGGTGAAGGTCTGCCGAGCCGGGTGGAGGTCAAAACAAAAGGAGAACAAAAACATGGCAGTCGTATCTATGAAGCAGCTGCTCGAAGCTGGCGTCCATTTCGGTCACCAGACCCGCCGCTGGAACCCCAAAATGGCAACCTACATCTACACCGAGCGCAACGGCATCTACATCATTGACCTGCAGAAGACGGTCAAGAAGCTCGAAGAGGCATACTCCTTCGTACGTGATCTGGCTGCAAACGGTCAGTCCATCCTGTTCGTCGGCACCAAGAAGCAGGCGCAGGACGCAATCAAGGAAGAAGCAGAGCGCGTCGGTCAGTACTACGTCAACGCTCGCTGGCTCGGCGGCATGCTGACCAACTTCCGCACCATGCGTACCCGTATCGACCGTCTGGCACAGCTCAAGAAGATGGAAGAGGACGGCACGTTCGCAATGCTTCCGAAGAAGGAAGTCATCAAGCATCAGGGTGAAATCGCCAAGCTCGAGAAGTATCTCGGCGGCGTCAAGGACATGAAGAAGCTCCCCGGCGCTCTGTTCATCGTCGACCCGCGCAAGGAGCGCAACGCGATTGCCGAGGCCCGCAAGCTGCACATCCCCATCGTCGCGATTGTCGACACGAACTGCGACCCCGATGAGGTCGATTACGTCATCCCCGGCAATGACGACGCCATCCGCGCCATCCGCCTGATTGCCGCTACCATGGCAAACGCGGTTGTCGAAGGCCGTCAGGGCGAAGAGAACACCGAGGCTCCCGCAGCCGAGGCCGAAGCT
>CALERM010000224.1 GCA_937907715.1 uncultured Clostridia bacterium | reverse complement strand
AAATCCGGCGGCATAAAGCCGCCGGATCAGGGAGTGTACAGACAGTGAGCGCGTCTTATTTGTTTTCAGCTTTCCTGCGCCCGATGAGAGTATAGAAGAAGAATATCGCCAGCAGACCGAACGCAACGCCGTAGAGTATTTTCGGGTTCACCGGCAGAAAGTCGATGAGCTGACCGGCAAGGACGAACGCCATGATCGGCGCTACCAGCCACTTCATGCACACGCGGTAGAACGCATCGAAGAATTTCGACTTTTCGCCGGAGTGTATCTCGTTGAGCATGAAGCCGGGATTGAGCTCCCAGCCGATCATCAGCGCCATGAGCATTGCGCCGAGAGGCATCATGAGACCCTCTGACCAGAAGTCCATAAAGTCAAGCCAGCAGTCGTTCCACGTGCCGACACCGAGCGTCTTCTGGAACGGAACCCACACGCCGTTCGCACCGAGACCGTCGATGGCGACGATGAGCGCTTCAACAAGAATGGCGGCGGCGACCCAGAGAACGATCTTCGTGCGGTCGTTGGTCTTGCCCTGCGCGGCGCGCTTATCAATGAAGTAGGTCGCAATGACCTCCATCAGGGAAATGGCGGAGGAGATGGCGGCGACGATGACGAGCAGATAGAACACCACGCCGAAAAGAGGACCGGACGCGCCCATGTTGGAGAAAACATCCTGCAGAGTGACGAACAGAAGCTTCGGACCGCCAAGCTGAATGTCGCTGACGGCGACGCCGGTGTTGATTCCGTTTGCAACAGCGGCGGGAATGACCGCAAGACCCGCCATGATGGCAACGAGAGTATCGGCGAAGACGATGACGCCGGAGTTCTTGACAAGGTTTTCGTCCTTGCTGAGGTAAGAGCCGTAGGTCACCATTATGCCCATCGCAAGGGACAGTGAGAAGAACATCTGCCCGCCGGCAGTGCCGAGCACCGTGATGAGGTTGGGGGCTTCCTCAATGAAGCCCGCCTTGACGGCGTAACCGGGAACGAACATGAACTTGAGCCCCTCAATAGCGTTGGGGAGCGTGACGGAGCGGATAATGACGACGACCAGCATCACGAAGAGCGCCGGCATGCCGACCTTGTTGAAGCGCTCAATGCCGCCGGAGACGCCGCCCTTGACGATCAGCATGCACAGCCCGAGGAAAAGGAACGTGAACACTGCGCAGCCGAACTGGTTTGTGAGCATGGCGGAGAAGGTGTTAGAGCCGGTGATGGACGTGCCGAAGAGGTTGCTCAGCCCGAATCCCAGCTCCGCGAAGTTGAGGAACATGTACTGGAAGCAATAGCCGCCAAGCACGCAGTAGAAGCTGAGAATAAGGAATGGGGAGATAATGCCGAGCCAGCCGAGCCAGCGGTATTTCCTGCTGACAGCCTTGTACGCGCCGACAACGCCCGTGCCGGTCTTGCGCCCAAGCGCCAGCTCGCTCGCCATCACGGTGAGCCCGACGATGATCGCCAGGACTATGTACACGATGAGGAAGGCAAAGCCGCCGCTCTTGCCCATCTTGTACGGAAAGCCCCAGATGTTGCCCAGCCCGACGGCGGAGCCTATGGCAGCGAGGATAAAGCCCAGATTGCTGCCCCATGAACCACGATTGTTTTCCATTTACATACCTCTCTTCATATAAAATTTAAGGGTTTTTAAACAATCTTGGCACAATTATAACACCTGAGCATTGATTTACCAACCTCTACATTCTTATGCATATCATTAGAAAGCCTAATATATAAAATCTATTATAAGAAAGCGAAATATTTAACAAAGATGGACACCAAGAAGATCAGAGCACTGCTCACGGCGCTCGACAAGGGCAGCCTGACTGCGGCGGCGGCGGAAATGGGGTACACCCAGTCCGGGCTGACGCACATGATGAACTCGCTGGAGGATGAGCTTGGCATACGCATCCTCGTGCGCAGCAAGGGCGGTGTGCGCCCGTCCCCGGCGGGGCGGGAGCTGCTGCCGCAGCTGAAAGCGCTCGCGCGCTGTGCCGACGAGCTGGAGCAGAGTGTGGACAGGCTCATCCAGCGCAGCTTCACGGTTTTGCGCCTCGGCGCGTATTCCAGCGTCTCGCGCCAGTGGCTGCCCGCCATACTGGCGGATCTGCGCCGCGTGAGCCCGGACATCGACGTGTCCATAAAAACGGGCAGTATGCAGGACGGCTATGACGCCGTGAAAAACGACGAGCTGGACTGCGCCATAGTCAGCTACCAGCCGTCGCTGTGCCAGGGAATGAGCTGGGTGGAGCTGCATGACGATCCGCTGCTCGCCATACTCCCGGCAGACTTCCGCCTCGACGGCGGGGCGTTCCCGGTGGAGCTGTTCGACGGGCGGGAATTTCTTGTGCCGTCGGACGGCATGGACATGGACATCATGCCGGCGCTGTCGGCAGGCGGCGCGCGCGTGAACCCGGAGTTTCGCTATACCGGGCTGGACGATGCGTCCATCGTGTCCATGGCGGCGCATGGGCTGGGCGTGAGCGTTCTGTCGGAGCTTATCATGGACGGCATATCCGACCGCGTGCTCGCCGTACCGCTTGCGCCGCCTGCGTGCCGCCGCCTTGGCATCGTCATAAACGAGCACAAGCTGAACGACCGCAGCATCAAAAGCTTCGTCCGCTGCGCACAGGAGACCGTACAGCGCATGTATTCCTGAGGCAGCCCAGAGAGAGCCCCGATCAAATCCGCCGGAGCGCCGCCGGACATTTTGGGCAGCTTCCTCAGCTCCAGTTGCCCGAGACGCCGTCCGGCGCGTCCGATTCGCGCTCAAACTCGCGCCTGTCGCCGGAGCGGCGCTCGGCGCGCGCGTCGTGCCCGGTGATCACGGGTGCGGGCTTATCGTTCTTTTCGTTCTTTTTTCCGGATTTTCTGCTCATTTGAATTTCCTCCATGGAATATTTGATTTACGCCGCGCCGAACAGGCACAGGATGAGCCCGTATACAGCGCTCGCACTCACGCCGTAGACGATGACGGGACCTGCGATGCTGAACATTTTCACGGCGGTGCCGGTGATGAAGCCCTCGGTCTTGAATTCCAGTGCCGGGGCTGCGACGGAGTTTGCAAAGCCCGTGATTGGCACGAGCGTTCCTGCGCCCGCAAAGCGCGCGAGATCGTCATAAACGCCGACGCCGGTCAAAAGCGCGCCTGCAAACACCAGCGTGATGGAGCAGGCGCTGCCAGCGTCGCCCTCGCTGAGCCCTGCCAGACCCCACAGAGCGGTGATGAGCTGCCCGAGGGCGCATATCGCGCCGCCGACGAGAAAGGCGCGGATGATATTTCCTCTCGTCCGTGAGCGAGGGGCGCGCCGCTCGGCGTATTCTCTGTATTCGTCATTTGTCATATTCATGGGCATTCCTCCGTTCAGATATAATCTTTGCGGAAAACGAAAAAATATTCCTTGACTTTGACATGGGGATGAATTATAATATCCAAGCTGACAAGTTCATAGCTATGTTTCTTGAGCAAACACGGAGAAGTCGCGTAGTTGGTCGAGCGCGCACGATTGGAAATCGTGTATACCCCATAAGGGTATCAAGGGTTCGAATCCCTTCTTCTCCGCCATGCCGGAGTTAAATACACTCCGCTCAAAAACCGACAGCTCTAATGAGTTGTCGGTTTTTTCTATGCTCTCAGAATTGGCTGACCAATAGAAAAACCGGGTGCAGATCGCTCTGCACCCGGCAATACTTTTATTGTGCTGA
>CALERM010000223.1 GCA_937907715.1 uncultured Clostridia bacterium | reverse complement strand
ACGTTTCGATGCCGACATATTCGACAAAGCGGCTGTCGATGATTTCCGTGATGTGAACAGTGTGGAGCTGATGCTCGCTGTCTTCAAAGCGGAAGCGCAGCGGCTGCATCTGCCCATCGACGCCGCAGGCGGCAAGCACCTGCACGGGAAGGTTCCGGTTTGCCATTCCTGTTCGTCTCCTTTCTGGAACGTTTGTTTTATTATAGCATGAAAGAGAGGCACACGCAACCCCTTTTCCGAAAAAGGCAGGATGTTCCGCCTGCAAGGTGTGACGGCTTGACAGACGTGATATAATAATACTACAATGGATGTAAGGAGGTGCCAGCGTGGCTGCAACCGGCGTCAAAATCGTGGCAAAGAACCAGAAGGCGTACCACGAATATTTCATCGAGGAAAAATTTGAAACCGGCATCGAGCTCTCCGGCACCGAGGTCAAATCCATCCGTCTGGGAAACCTCAGCCTCAAGGAGGCGTGGTGCCAGATCAAAGACGGCGAGCTGTTCATCCGTCAGATGCACATTGCGCCCTATGAGCAGGGCAACATCTTCAACAAAGATCCGCTGCGCTCGCGCAGGCTTTTGATGCACAAGCGGGAGATTGCGCGGCTGTTCGGCAAGGTCAAGCAGGACGGCTATGCGCTGATTCCGATCTCGGTCTATTTCAAGGGCTCTCTTGTGAAGGTGGAAATTGCACTGGCAAAGGGCAAAAAGCTCTACGACAAGCGCGACGACGCGGCAAAGAAAGACGCCAAGCGTCAGATTGACCGCGCAATGAAAGGAAGATAAGCATGGAAAATCCCATTATGACGCTCACCATGGAAGACGGCGGCAAAATCGTCGCCGAGCTGTACCCCGAAAAGGCGCCGCAGTCGGTGCGCAATTTCATCAGCCTTGCAAACAAGGGCTTTTACGACGGTCTGATTTTTCACCGCGTCATTTCCGGCTTCATGATTCAGGGCGGCTGCCCGCAGGGAACCGGCATGGGCGGTCCCGGCTACTGCATCAAGGGCGAGTTCAAGCTCAACGGCGTGAAGAATAACTTAAGCCATAAGCGCGGCGTTCTGTCCATGGCACGTGCGCAGTCGCCGAATTCCGCCGGCAGCCAGTTTTTCATCATGCATGAAGACGGCGAATTCCTCGACGGGCAGTACGCGGCGTTCGGCAAGGTCTTGGAGGGCATGGACGTGGTCGATAAAATCGCGGCAGTCCAGACCGACGGCAGCGACCGTCCGCTCAGCGAGCAGAAAATCGCCTCGATCCGTGTCGACACGAAGGGCGAGGAGTACCCCGAACCCGATAAGCTCCGCGACCCCTACGGCAGATTCTGATTGCAAAAAGCGTTTCCCGGCGTGGGAAAACCCACGCCGCATACGGGGCTGCACTGGTTTCGACGGGGGCAGTGAGGCAGGATAAGCGGGCGGAGGTGTCTGACCTCCTTAAACCGGGCAATTTTTTTAA
>CALERM010000222.1 GCA_937907715.1 uncultured Clostridia bacterium | reverse complement strand
ATTCAGGTCAACCGCGTGGCCAAGACTGCCATCGACGTGTTCCGCGACATTCTGGAAAAGGACAAGCTGGAACGGAATGACCTGGAGCTGCTGATTGACAAGATTCTTGTCTATGAAGATCACTTGGAAATCAGGCTGCAATCCGACATCGACACGCTGCTGCGCTGTGGGACTCTCCACGCGGAAACGGAGGACGCCGCAAATTTTAAGCAAGGCACGGAAAATATCGAAAACGCGCTGATTCAGTCCTCCAAAAATCACGAGGACAAGGTTTTCCGTGTCAATGTCATCAGCAGCGGCGACCCGTTGGAGATTTATACGGAGAAGGACGGAGAGGTCATTTTCAAGAAGTATTCCCCGATGGGCGACCTGACGGATTTCGCGGGGCAGATCTGCGAGTCGATCGGGAAAAACACCGGGCATATCGCCGCCGTCTGCGACCGTGACACGATGATTGCCGCCTATGGCGTGCAGCGGCGCGAGCTGATGGACAAGCACTGCTCGCAGGAGCTGGAGCAGCTGATGGAGTCGCGGAAAATTTACCGCTATCAGCCGGGGCAGGCGAAGCTGCATCCGACGGACAGCTCGGAGCGGTATTATCTCGGCGTGAGCGCGCCGATTCTGTCCGAGGGCGATCTGATGGGCTGCGTGATGCTGCTGCTCGAAGAGCAGGACGAGCCGCTCGGAGACGCCGAGCAGAAGCTTGTGCAGACCGTCGCCGGCTTTTTGGGGCGGCAGATGGAAAGCTGACTCAGCAAAAGGTCTGCGCCTTCTGACAATTGAAATCGCCCGCCTGTTACAAACCGTAACGGGTGGGCGATTTTTGTTTTCAGTTCTGCGAGGCGGCGAACAGGAGCATCGCCGTGAGCGCAAGGTATACCAGCAGCAGCGCGGCAAGAAGCGCGCACACGCACGTGGCAATCACGCGCATCGTCTTTTTCTCCCGCAGCCGTCTGCGGAAGTAAACAAGTGCGGCGAGGTCCGCAAGCAAAAGCAAACAGGCAAGCCAGAACGGCATATTACGCTTCCCCTTCCTGCGCGCTCGCAGCAGCGACGGGGTTTGTCTCGTCGATGATGGCAAGCAGCTTACGAAGGTTCTCCGTCAGACGCGCGCAGGCGCCCTCTGCGCTCGCCTTTTCCGGTACGAAGAAGTTTCTTCCGGTGGTGCGCACGGCGGCGGAAACTCTGCCGTCCTGGCAGAAGGTGATGTACAGAGGTCCTGGGCTGACGCTCGCGGCGGCAAGGATTTTCTCCTGCATACGGGGCGTGAGCGTGCGCAGCGCGGCATCGCCGTTATCGGTTTTGACCGTAAAGCGCTTGTCAAAGGTCTCGTTTCCGGTTTTGACGTCTGCGTAGCGCAGCAGACCGTCGATCTTGCCGCGCGGCGCGATGGCAAGCCCAATGGGGAAGCTGTGTCCGGCCCTGCACGTCAGCATCAAGCCCTGCCAGACCTCTTTTTCCGTCTTGCGCTCCATGCCGGTCTCTTCATCACGGAAGACGTCCGTATCCATCAGCCGGACGTTTCCGAGCAGAACAGAAACGCCGTGATAGGTCGCCGTAATTTTGTCGCAGCCATCGACATAGTGGTAGTCCTGGTGCAGAAGCAGCTGCATGGGATTGATATCCAGCTCGCTCAGACGCTCGCCCGGTTGGTAGTCTGCGCTGTCGAACACGTCGGCAAGCGCCGGACGGATGGCGTCGTTCTGCGCCTGCGCGCGCTGCGCCTTTGCCGCGCGTCCCTTCTGCCACTCGCCGAGCAGGCAGACCGCAATGCCCAGCACAATCGGCACCGCCGAATGTGTAATAAATCCGGCAGCAACGATGATCAGACCCGCAAAATTCACAAGACCCCAAAGCTTTTTCATGGCTCCTCCTTTTCTGCCCGCACGGGCAGAATTGTTTGTTCTGATGTGCGGCTCGTCTTTGCCCGCTCCGGACGGCGCGCTTCTGCTATCATGGGCAGCGGCTGCCAGCCTGCGGTCCCCCCGAACCGTCAGAATGCGCGCGGTCCCTGCTCAGCCATCGTCATCAGCTCGTCGTGGCTCAGCTCTACGGACCCGAAGCGGACAAAGACGCCGTTGGTTTCTGCGCTGTTCCAGACCTCCGGGCGCACGAGCGACCGGAAGCGGATGGAATCCAGATGCGGCTTCATGTCCAGCAGCAGACGGCTGCCGGAAGTAAAATCGATCAGCAAAATATGCTCGTCCAGCGGCTCGACAGCCTGTATGTACTTCCGATACATGTTCGCGCCCCTTCTTTTCCGGCCTGACGGCAGAAAGCCACCGTACAGGCTTACTGTACGGCGGCCGGGGGAAACTCGCTATTAACCAACGGTTAGTTCTTTTGCAGCAGCGCCGTCAGCGCGCGGCGCTTTTCCTGCGCGGTGCCGGTCAGCTGCAGCTTGGAATAGATGCGGTTGATGTACTGCTTGACGGTGCCCTCGGACAAAAAAAGCGTCTCGGCAATCTCGCGGTTCGTCTTGCGAAGCGCCATCAGCTGCGCCACCGAACACTCCCGCTCGGAAAGCTCCCGCAGTGTCTCGGGCAGCTCGCAGGAATTGCCGGCGGTCTCCTTCTGGGAAAGCCAGTGCTCGGAAAGCTCGCAGACGGACGCGGCAAAGGGCGTTTCCAGCTCGCGCCAGAGCGCCCGGTAAAGGTCCATGAGATACGGCGTATTCTCGGCAAACGGAAGCACGAAGCCGTCCGGCTGGGCGTCTTCCAGCGCGCGCAGCAGAAGCTTTCTTGCCATCGCGCGGTTTCCGAGCGCCTCATAGGCGCTTGCCGTCTGGATGCGGATGTGCAGCGCAACGAGTGCATAATGCAGGTTTTCACAGACCGCCAGCTGCGGCTCGCTGCGCCCGATGACGCGGGGGAACTCTCCCTGCGCCAGATACACCTGATTTTCAATCAGCTCCATCATGGGCTTGCCGGGGGCGAAGTAGTTGACGGTGTCGAGCCGGTGGAGCCGAAAAACGTCCGGAATTTTTTCTGCCTCCTGCACCAGCGCGTAGTCATATGCGAGGATGCTTTCAAACATGTTCAGCAGCACCACGTCGTGCCGCGCCAGAAGCGCTTCGGCGCGCGCTTTGATATCAAGCCGTTGCTTTCCGCCGGAGCGAAGCAGCCGCAGCTCCAGAAAATCGCAGCACAGCGCCATATTTTCCTGCCCGCTTCCGGCAATCGCCGTGCGCGCCCGCTCCAGCCCGATTTCCGCCTCGCGCAGCCTTCCCTGCATGAAGCTCGCCTCCGCGTCCATGACCAGCTCCGCGCCGAGCCCGTGCCCGTTCGTGATGCGGTAATAGTGCGGCATGCACTCGTGCATCTCGTGCGTCTCTTTTGCAAGCTCCCCGGGCGCGCGGTAATACATCATGAGAACCGACGGAGACCCGAACGTCCAGCTCGAGCCCGCCTGAATGGTGACGGCAGGGCGCGACATCTGGCGGCTGGCGCTGCGGTGAAGCGCACTCATTTTTGTGATGTCGTTATACAGAAGAAAGCTCATAATGAGGTCGCACTCGCCAAGAAGATTTCCGCGTTCTTCCTCCGGCATACTGGGGCTTTCCGCAATTGCCCGCTCCAGAAGCGCCTTGAGCTGCAGCATCTTCGGAATCTGCCGCCAGGTGAAAAGCCGGCGCATCAGAACCAGAATCGCCGTCGGATGGCGCATCAAAACCTCCTCCGGGCAGGCGTTCAGGCGCTCGAGCAGCTCCTCGGGGCGCAGCGCCGAGAGAAGATTGCCCGCGTCCTTTTCAATGATCGTGAGCGCGGCGTCATTGTTGCCGGACCTTCCATAAACGTCCAGCGCGTGCAGGTACTGTCCGTGCGCGCCGTACCAGCCGCCAAAGCGGTTCCAGTAGCAGATCTGAGACTGCTCGGGCAGCGTGCGGAATTTCCGAAGCGCGCACTCTTTCATCATGTGATGGAAGCGGTAGCGCTGCGAGTCTGGCAGGCGTGTGACGAAGGCGTTCTGGCTGGTTAAATCCTGAATGATCGCGTCGGTTTCCGGGTTTTCGGTGACAAAGCGCGCCATCTCGGCGGTAAATTCGTCGGCAAGTCCCAGAACTGCCAGAAATTCCTGCCGTGCAGGTTCAAGCGGATCGATCATCGCCGCGGTGAACATTTCGAAAATATCGGAGCTGCCGTCCGGGAGCCTTCCACGCTTGGAAAGCGCGCGCAGATTCAGATAGATTGCCGAAAACCACCCCTCGCTCGAGCGAAGCAGCGCCTCCAGCTGCTGCTCGGAAAGGTCTGCGCCGCAGCGGTGGGCGTAGATGGCAAGCTCGGTGTGGTTGAGCCGCAGCTGCTCCATGCCGATCTGGTGCAGGTTCCCGCCCAGGCGGACAGTCTCGCCCGCAGGCAGAAATCGGTCGCGGCTGGCGACAATCAGGTGCGCATTTTCCGGCATTTTGGCACTCAGGCGGCAGATGAAGCGCACGGCGCGCTCGTCGCGCAGCAGATGAAAATCGTCGAGGAACAGATAATACGCCGTCTTCCCGGAAGAAAACGCGCGGCAAAGCTCCTCTAAAACCAGCGTCGCGGCAGCCTCGCCGGTCGGAAAGTCGAAGGCGCTGAGCACATCCAGCCCCGCGAACCGGAACGCATCCTGCGCGCTGCGCCAGAGCATGGGAAGCTTTTCCGAGTAAATGCTCATGCGGATGGCGACTGCCTTGCCGCCTTTTGTTTTTTCGGCGAGGAACCAGTTGATGGCGGTCGTCTTGCCGTAGCCCATGGGGGCGACCACAGTCGTCAGCGCGCAGCGCGCAATCGGGCGCAGGCACTCCTGCACGCGCTCGGAGATGTAGATGGTGTTGAAGCTCGGCTTTCGTTTGGACATACGTTCCTCTTTCTTCCGCGGTTTTCTGCCGGAGATTCCTGTTTTCTGGTATTATACCATATCTTTTCCTGTCTGTCACCACCGCAGAGATCCGCGCGTTTGCGTCTCAGAGGCAGCCTTGCAGCAGCTCGTAAATTTTTTGCGCGTGACGGCACTCGTCGAGCGAAATTTCGCGCAGCGTGCAGGCCCTCGCACCGGACAGGGGAGCAAGGGCTTCATAGCGCTCGCGCGCGGCAAGCTCGCACTGATACTGCCTGCGAAGCGTCTCAGCGTTGCAGGTGATACAGGGGGGTTCCGGTCTTTTGGGGCAGGCTTTTTTGCCGGTGAGCAGAAAATACATTGCGCCCAGCTTTTTCGCGTGGCAGCGCTCGTCGTGGGAAATGGCAAGCAGCGTCTTTTTCGCGCAGCCGGACATGCGCGCGGCAAGGCAGCGGTAGGCTTCCGCGTCGCAAAGCTCCTGCTGCATCGCCTGCATCACCTGCTCGGGGGTGATGGAAACGGCGGGCGTTTCATGCGTGCAGGCGGTCTTTGCGGGCGCTTTTTCCGCATTCGTACACGGCGCGGCGGTCTGCGCCGCCATGACGCGGCTCCAGACATTCTGCGCCTGTTTACAGTCCATCGGATTCATAAAATCCCTCCTTCCGTCCATTTTATGCCGGAGGCGTTCTTCGTGGTTCCCGAGCAGGTAGAATTGCTTCAAAAAAATACCGGAAACGCCCTCAGATTTGGTTGAAAAAATCTTGTAATTGCTGATTCCCTGTGTTAAAATACGTGTTTGTTGGATTTATTTTTCGGAAGATAAGAAAGGGGCGCAGGATATGACGCAGGACAAGCTTCGGAACATTGCGATCATCGCGCACGTTGACCATGGCAAGACGACCCTGGTCGATCAGATGTTAAAGCAGGGCGGCGTTTACCGCGAAAATCAGGTGGTGGCCGACCGGGTCATGGACTCGGGCGATCTTGAGCGCGAGCGCGGCATCACGATCCTGGCAAAAAACACCGCCGTACACTATAAAGACTACAAGATCAATATCGTAGACACCCCGGGCCACGCCGATTTTTCCGGCGAGGTCGAGCGGATCCTCAAAATGGTCGACGGCGTTCTGCTGCTCGTGGACGCGGCCGAGGGCCCCATGCCGCAGACGCGCTTCGTGCTGCAAAAGGCGCTGGAGCTCGGCCACAAGGTCATCGTGGTCGTGAATAAAATCGACCGGCCCGACGCACGTGTGCACGAGGTCATCGACGAGGTGCTTGAGCTTCTGCTCGACCTCAACGCAACGGAAGAACAGTTTGAATCTCCCACGCTCTTCTGCTCAGCGCGGCGCGGCATCGCGTCTTACAGCCCCGACGAAGAGGGCACAGACTTAACGCCGCTTTTCGAGACCATCGTCAACTATATCGATCCGCCCAAGGGCGACCGCGAAGGGCCCTTGCAGCTGCTCGTCTCGTCCATCGACTATAACGAGTTCGTCGGCCGGATCGGCATCGGCAGGATCGAGCGCGGCACCGTCCGGCAGAACCAGGAGGTCATCGTCTGCGACTACCATGATCCTTCGATCAAGGAAAAGCAGAAGATCGTCACGCTCTATGAGTTCACCGGCCTCGGCAGAAGCCCCATCCAGGAGGCAAGCGCGGGCGAGATCGTCGCCTTCTCCGGCATTTCGGACATCACGATCGGAAGAACGCTGTGCGTGGCCGACGCCATCGAGCCGCTGCCGTTTGTCAAAATTTCCGACCCGACGATCGAAATGACCTTCTCCATCAACGACTCTCCCTTTGCAGGCCGCGAGGGAAAATACGTCACCTCCCGAAACCTGCGCGACAGATTGCAGCGCGAGCTTCTCAAGGACGTGTCGCTGCACGTCAAGGAGGTCGGCACAGACTCGTTCAACGTCGCGGGCCGCGGCGAGATGCACCTGTCCATCCTCATTGAGACGATGCGCCGCGAGGGCTATGAGTTCCAGGTCTCCACGCCGCACGTTCTGAACAAGGAAATCGACGGCAAGCTCTGCGAGCCGATTGAGCGCATGGTCGCCGACGTCCCCGAAAACTCCGTCGGCTCGGTCATCGACAAGATGGCGCAGAGAAAGGGCGAGCTGGTCTCCATGACCCCGATCGGAAGCCGGATGCGGCTGGAGTTCCTCGTCCCGACGAGAGGTCTGTTCGGCTACCGCAACGAATTTCTGACCGACACGCGCGGCGAGGGTATCATGGCGTCGACGCTGGAAACCTATGAGCCGGTCAAGGGCGAGATTGAACGCCGTCTTACCGGGTCTCTGGTCGCGTTTGAGACCGGCGAGGCTTGCGCCTACGGACTCGGCAACGTGCAGGACCGCGGGACGCTCTTTATCGCGCCCGGCACGGAGGTCTACGCCGGCATGATCGTCGGTCAGTGCAACCGCAACGAGGACATGTCCGTCAACGTCTGCAAGAAAAAGCAGCTGACCAACATGCGCGCGGCAGGCTCTGACGAGGCAATCCGCCTCGCGCCGCCGAAGATTCTGTCTCTGGAGCAGTGCATGGAGTATCTTGCGGACGACGAGCTGCTCGAGGTCACGCCCAAGAGCCTTCGCATGCGCAAGCGCATTCTCGACCACTCGGCACGTATGCGCGCCGCCTCCAAGGCAAAAAACTAAATGCTATGAGAAAGACCGTGATTTTTCCAAATCACGGTCTTTTTGCATCCATTGGCAAATAGTATTTGGATGTTTTCTGGCGCACAAGCAGCAAAAGCCCGCGGATGCACAGCTCGACTGCCATCGCGGTCCACATGCCGGTCAGTCCGAAGCGCGGCACCAGAACCAGCGCGCTTCCCACGCGCACCAGCCAGATGCTCCCCAGATTCAGAAGGCTCGGCACGAGCGTATCGCCCGCACCGCGCAGCGCGCCCGCTGCCACAATCGAAGCCCCGAACAGCGGCTCTGCCAGAAGCTCGATGCGAAGCACGTGCGCGGCAAGCTGCTGCACATCACTAACCGGCGTGAGTATCCGGAAGACCAGCGGGCAAAGAACCATCATCACAGCGCCCGTACAGGTCATGAGAAATACACCGAGGGCGATGCAGATGCTGCCGTCTCGCTTCGCGCTTTGCATATCGCCGGCACCGACCGACCGCCCGACCAGCGCCGCAGCGGCGTTTGCAATGCCGTAGCCCGGCATGTAGCAGATGCTCTCTGCCGTGACGGCAAAGGCGTTCGCCGCAACCGCCAGCGCGCCGAGGGGCGCAATGATCGCCGTGGAGACGACCTGCGCGCCGCACATCGCCACCTCCTGCAGCGCAACCGGCGTTCCAATTCTCAGCGCCGTTTTCAAGACCGCGCCGTCGAGCGGGAGGCGTTCGCCCCGGCGAAAGCGCAGGCTTTCATTCCGGAAGCAGCAGAGGACCATCATCGCGGCTGCCACAACCGCGCAGGCAAGCATCGTCCCGAGTCCCGCGCCGAAGACGCCGAGGCGCGGAATCAGCAGCGCGTTGAACGCCACGTCGAGCGCGCACATGACGGCATTCAGAATGCTGGGGGTCAGCATATCGCCCGCACACTGCAAAAAAGACGCCGTGAGAGAACACAGCTGCGTAAACGGCAGCATCCACGAAAACGTCAGAAAATACCGCCCGGCGTCACCGGTAATCTCCGCATCGCCCTTGAGCCAGACGGGAAGGTGTGCGTGAATCAGGCTGCCGAGCAGGCACAAAAGCCCCGATACGATGAGCCCTGCCAGCAGCCCGTTTTTTTCGACGCTTCTCGCACCGCGCGCGTTTCCGGCGCCGATGCGGTGCGCCACCTGCACGGAAAAGCCTGCCGCAAGCGCATAGCACACGCCGTTAAACAGCCACGTGCTCGACGCGACCAGTCCGATTGCCGCCGAGGCGTTCGCGCCGAGTCTGCCGACCATTGCCGAGTCGATGTACTGCATGGCGATGGTGGTGATCTGCGTGAGAATCGCGGGCAGGCTCAGCCGCCAGACCTCCTGCAGACGGGGCAGGATGGTTTTGAGGTTGCTTGTTCGCATGACGTTTCCTTTTCTGCAAAAAGCGGCGCCGCTGTTTGCTAGGGTGTATCTGAAAACTCCCGATGTGACCGGCAGCGAGGAATTTTCGCGCTGAGCAAGACATTTTTTCGCAGGAATACTGACGTATTTCAAGGAAAAATGGCGCGGTGCAGCGTGAAAAGACCCGCTGTCCGGGTGCGTTGGGGGTTTTCAGATACACCCTAATGAAATAATCAGGAAGCTCTGGATCAATCAACAAGAGCGGTCGGCGAAAGATTTTTCGTCAAGGCAAGGTTTGAAAGCGCAGGAATACTTTGTGTACCCGTAAAGAGCATGCCCGCATCCGTAAGACTCCTTCGTCGCCAACGGCTGCGACATATTTCAAGCTTTCCAAACTGCGGCATTGGCGGAAAAGATTCGTCGTCCGCCGCAGATGATTGATTCAGAGTTTCCTTCTCTAAGGAAGCTCTGATTAAATCAGCGGCTGTGGACGGCGAGAGATTTTTCGTCAAGACAAGGTTTGGAAAATGGCGGAATACTTTGTGTATTTCCCATTTTTCAAGCCGCAGGATTGGCGGAAAAGATCCGTCGTCCGCGGTCGGGGATTTATTCAGAGGTTCCCTAATAACTGCTGATGGGTAAAGAGTCGTCGTCCGCACCCTTTTCGACGCTTCGGATCTGGATATAATAGCTGTAGCTGTCGTTGACCTGGACAAGCACGCGGTCACCCGCCTTGTGCCCCATGACGGCTTTGCCGACGGGAGACTCCTTGCTGATGAGTCCCTTGAGGGCGTTCTGCCGGAGCGTGGTGACAAGCTCGATGGTCTGCTCCTCGTCGTCTTCTTCGATGTAGATCACGACCTTGTCAAACAGTCCAATTTCGTCCGGCTTGGAGTCGGAGTCGATGACCTTCGCGGTTTTGATCATGCGCTCTAAGTACCGGATGCGGCTGTCGTTGCGGCGCTTTTCCTGCTTTGCCGCCTTGTATTCAAAGTTTTCGCTCAGGTCGCCGAATTCGCGCGCGGTCTTGACGTCCTCAAGAATTTTCGGGCGCAGCTCAAGCTGGCGGTAGCGGATTTCCTCCTGCATCTTTTTGATGTCTACCGCAGTCAGTTCATCATTCATGACTATCCCTCCTGATATCAGCGTGTATCTGATACTCCGCTTATTGTACACCCTTTTCGAAAAAAAGCAAATCCCTTTGCATTTTTCCGCCGGTGTGATATGATAAGCAAAACGCAGCAGCCGGAGGTTCCCCATGGAGTATATTGCCCGCATCCACTCGGATTTTCCAACCAAATTCGGCATCCCGCGCCAGTCGGGGCTGACAGACGCGCTGATTTCAAAAATCGTCTTCGAGCCGAAATTCCGCAACCCGGACTGTCTGCGGGGCATTGAGCAGTGGAGCCATCTGTGGCTTTTGTGGCGCTTCGACCGGATTGAAGACGGGCTGTGGTCTGCCACGGTCGCGCCGCCGAAGCTCGGAGGAAAGACGCGCGTGGGCGTGTTCGCGACCCGCTCTCCGTTCCGCCCGAACCCGATCGGGCTGTCGAGCGTGAAGCTGGCAGGCGTCGAGCTGCACACAAAGGACGGTCCGGTTCTCTATGTTGCGGGCGCGGACCTTGCCGACCGGACGCCGATCTACGACATCAAGCCCTATCTTCCGTATGCCGACTCGCATCCGGACGCAGTGGATGCCTTTTCAGAGCGCCGGAACGCCGCGCCGCTGAACGTTGCGTTCCCGGACGAGCTGCTGGAAAAAATCCCGGCGGAAAAGCGCGCAGGACTGATTCAGGCGCTGCGTCAGAATCCGCGCCCCGGCTATCAGCACGACCCGAGCCGCCGCTACGGCTTCCTGTTTTCCGGCTTCGACGTGCGCTTTACGATTGATGAAGAGACCCTGCGCGTGGTCGAGGTGGCAGAAAACGCCTATGTGCCGGAGGATATCTGAAACTGAACAACGCCAGCCCCGCCGGATTTCGGTTGGGCTGGCGCATTTTCTGATGCGGTCCGGAGGACCGGACGCGCCTCCGATTCTGCGTGATACGCTCTTGCAAACGCGCTTATCCGCGCGGTAATGCTGCTTTTGTTTTCCATGGATGCCTCCTGCGTTGTCCGCTTCAAGCATCTTGATGCGTCAGCTCCGCGCCGTAGCGGCACAGAAGGCTTCCGAGCAGGAGCATCACGCCGAGGACGACGCTTGCCCCGTTGTCAAAGGAACGGTCCAGCGGCGCGCCCGTGATCTGACCGATCTCGTCGAAGGTCAAGATCAGCTGCGGCTGCCCGCTTTTTTGGATATGCGCCCAGAGCGCGTCGTATTTGCTCATAAATACCTCCCGAGAAATTCCTCCAGAGCCGGAAGCTCCCCGGCGCGCCAATAGAGGCTTCCGGCGTCGGTCCGGTTCAGAAGGCGCTTGTTATACAGCTCGCGGCGAAGCGTCGCCGGGTCACGGAACAGCGCCCAGTCGTTGAGACGCTCGTTGATCTCCGGCTGCGTATACTGCCGCCCGGCGTCCAGCTTTCCGGCAAGATGCCACAGGGCAAGCAGCTTTTTCCGGTGTTTTGCCGGAAGTGCGGTCAATCGCCCCCCAGGGGTTAAAAACGGTCTTAACTCAGACGGTGCTTCGTACATCTTTGTTCCTCCTTTTTGCAAAAAAATGCAGCACGAAACCGGTGCGGTCCGGCTATCGCGCTGCGTCTTTGCGTCTGGCGTATTATTCTTCGGTTTTTCCGTTCTGCGTCTGAATCAGGCGCAGAAAAAGCCTGCCGCCCGAACGAAGCAGCAGGCTTTGCTGTGTATTTGTGTTCAGCGCAGGAAGCCCTCGAGGATTTTTTCCTCCGCTTCCTCCGGGGTAAGACCCAGCGTTTCGAGCTTGAGAAGCTGCTCGCCCGCAATGCGCCCGATTGCCGCCTCGTGGATGAGCCCGGCGTCGACGTGGTTGCAGGAAATTTCGGGGATTGCGCGGACCTTTGCCGTGCCCATGATGATCGCATCGCAGGAAACATGACCGAAGCACGGCGCATTGCCCTGGACTCTGGGGTAGAACACCTGCGTGGACGCTTCCTTTGCGACCGAGCGGGAGATGACTCTTGTGCGCGAGCCTTCTCCGTTCAGAATCACGTCCATTTCGCTCACGGCGTGCTGGTCGGCATGCGTCAGAAGCTTCTCCGTGATCATGACCTCGGAGTTTGCGCCCTCGGCAACAACTTTTGTATAGCGCTTCGTGTCGTCCACGCCCGCAATCTGGCTGGTCAGCATCGTAATCTGCGCGCCCTCGGCAAGGTAGACAATCGTCTGCGGGTTCAAGATGCGCTTGCCCGTGCCTTCGCCCTCGCCGTAGTGCTTTTCGATATACGTGACCTTCGCGTTTTTCTCCACATAGAACGTGTGGATGCCGTCGTGCTGGGAGTCGCAGTCGCCGCAGTTGTGGA
>CALERM010000221.1 GCA_937907715.1 uncultured Clostridia bacterium | reverse complement strand
TTATCGCCCTCTTCCACTGCGTCGACTGCCTCGGGGCAGACGATGGCAGAAATGCCGTGCGCGATGCAGTTGCGGAAGAAAATGCGGCTGTAGGACTTTGCAATGATGCCGCCGCAGCCGGCGTATTTGAGCGCCGTGACCGCCTGCTCGCGGGAGCTGCCGCAGCCGAAGTTCTCACCTGCGACTACGAAGTCGCCCGGCGTGATCATGTGCTGAAAATCCGGGTAGATCGGCTCCAGCACGTGGCTTGCCAGAACAGCAGGCTCCTGGCTTTCATAGAGATACTTGGAAGGATAAAGAAGGTCGGTGTTGATGTTGTTGCCGAGCTTCCAGACTGTTACAAGGTGTTTCTGATCCATGATTTCAGCCCTCCTTACGTACATCACGCGGATCTGTGATAAAACCTGTCAGTGCGCTGCACGCAACTGTCTCAGCGCTGGCGACATAGATTTTGGCGTCCACGCTTCCCATGCGGCCCTTATAATTGCGGATACCCGAGGAAACGCAGACCTCACCGGGCGCCAGAACGCCCTGATGAACACCCGCGCACGGACCGCATCCGGGCGGGATGAGTACCGCTCCAGCGTCCAGAAGCGTTTTGATGTAGCCAAGCTCCATCGCTTCTTCCAGTACGTTTTTCGAAACCGGACCGACGATCATCCGCACGAAGGGCGCGACGTGCTTGCCCTGCATCACACGCGCCGCCGCGGCGATGTCAGACAGGCGACCGCCCGTGCAGGTGCCGACAAAGCACTGATTGACCGGAATCTTTTCGCCCAGATCTTCAATCGGAACAGCATTTGCCGGAGAGTGCGGAACGGCGACCTCCGGTACGACCAGAGAAAGGTCGATGTCGATCACGCGCTCATAGCTGGCGTCCTCGTCGGGGAGAATCGCAGTGTAGTCGACCTTACCGGTATACTGCTTCAGCCACGCATCAGTCACAGCGTCAGGCGCGATAAACGCCGACTTTGCACCGGCTTCCGCCAGCGCGTTGCAGAGGATGCGCCGCTCATCCATGGAGAAGCAGCCCGCATTGTGATACTCCACGCTCTTGTAGGTCGCGCCGGCCTCTCCGAGAATGCCCAGAATACACAGCGCCACGTCTTTGGCGGAGGCATAATCTGGGAGCTTGCCGCTGAAATTGATTCGGATGCTGCCGGGGACCATCATCCAGATCTCGCCCGTCGCGTAAAGCCCTGCCATCTCCGTGCGGCTGATGCCGGCGCAGAACGCGCCGAAGGCGCTGTTGGTAATGGTGTGCGAATCGCTGCCGACGACGATTTTGCCGGGACCGATCATGCCGTTTTCGGCAAGCAGCTGGTGCGAGATGCCCATGCCGACATCAAAGAACGCGCCAACCTTGTGGTTGTGCAGGAATTTGCGAACCGTATCGTGCGAGGTCGCCTGTGTCTGGCTGCACGCGGGCGAGCAGTGGTCCAGCACGATGCCGATGTTATCCGGACACGGCAGCTCCTTCGCGCCGATTTCCTGGAAGATTTCACTGACGCGTGCGGATGCTTCATCCGTCAGCAGAACGTCGGGGCGAATCATCAGAAAATCGCCGGGATTGACTTCTGCTCTGCCGCTGTTTTTTGCCAGTATTTTTTCTGCAAAGGTTTTTCCCATGGTATCTCTCCTTATTTGCCCATAAAGCTATCCAGATCATTCATCACGCCGCCCGCAAGAATCATCCGGCTCAACTCCGGAGAGTAGCCTTCGGCGGTGAACTGCTCGCCGGTTGTCCGGTTATCCACAAAGATCTTCCCTGCATCCATGCGCACATGCAGCTCGTCGCCCTCGCGGATGGAATCGGTGTTCATCTGCACAACGAGAAGACCGTTATTGATGCAGTTGCGGAAATAGCTCCGCGAGAACGATTTCGCGATCACCGCGCCGACGTTGTTTGCCTTGACGACCTGTGCCGCAACCTCCATTGCCGAGCCGCAGCCGAAGTTTTCTCCGGCAACCAGAATGTTGGCGTCGGACAATTCCTCGAAAAAGCCGGGGCGGATGTCTTCCATGATATAATGCTTGAGGACATTTAAGTCCAGCGTGTCGCGCTTTCTGCGCGAGGAAATGATGTAATCGGTATTGATGTTGTCGGCAAACTTGAAAACCTTGCCGGTAAAGGAATAACTCATGCCAGCACCTCCGTGGGATCGCCGACGCAGCCGAGCATCGCACAGTATGCTGTGACCTGCGGGGAGGCGAGATAGATGTTTGCCTTGACGTTGCCCATTCTGCCGAGGAAATTGCGGTTGGCGGTGGAAATGACGTTGAAGCCGTCTCTGGGAACGCCGGGGCTGCTGCCGCAGCATGAGCCGCAGCCGGCAGGCAGCAGTGTTGCACCCTTGCGGACAAAGAGGTCTGCAATGCCCTCCTGCATCATTTGCAGCAGAATCTTCTGAGACGCCGGGACGACCAGCACTTCAGCCTTGAACGGTCCATCCATGGCGCGTACAACCTGCGCCGCCTCACGGAAGTCGTCGATTTTGCCGCCGGTGCAGGTGCCGAGCATCGCCATATGAATGGGCGTTCCGACCAGCTCGCGGACGGTTTTGATCGTATGGACATTGTGCGGCACGGCAATGACCGGCTCGACGGCGTCCAGATCGACGAGGATCCGCTCTGCGTAAACGCAGTCCGCATCCGGCGCAACCGGGTTGGCGTGGTCAATACCGCGCTCGATGCAATACTGTTCCGCCAGCTCGTCATACGGCATAATACCGCATTTTGCGCCGCACTCTGCCATCAGGTTACAGATGGTCTTGCGGTCGTTGATCGGAAGGTTTGCAATGCCGCTGCCGCCGAATTCCACCGCGCGGTAGCTGCCGCCGTTCGGTCCGATGCGGTTGACCAGATACAGCGCGACATCCTTGCCGGATACGCCCTTGCGCATGGAACCCATGAAGTCAACGCGGATAGTATCGGGAACCTTGAACCAGAGCTTTCCGGTGATCATGGCGATGGCAATATCTGTCGAGCCGACGCCGATGCCTGCGGCATTCAAAAAGCCGTAGGTCGTCGAATGCGAGTCGCCGCCGACGATCAGTCTTCCCGGTGCGACAAGACCGAACTCGTCCATCAGATGATGGCAGATGCCATAGCCGGTCGTCGTCACACGGATGCCGGGATTTTTCTGCTGGAAGTCCATGATGCTCTGCTGCAAACCTGCGACCTGGCTGTTGGGACAGGGCGTGTAGTGATCCATGAAAATGGAGATCTTCGACGGATCGGCGACGATTTCGCGCCCATGTTCCTTCATGATCGAAATGGAAAGAGGACCCGAAGCGTCGTTGGTCATGATCTGATCGACCTCACAGACGATCGACTGACCGGCGCTGACTTCATAGCCAGCCTTCTTTGAGAAGATCTTCTCAATAATTGTTTTTCCCATTGCCCGTACTCCGCAGGCTTACGCCTTCTTGACCTCAGCGCCGGTCTTAGCGACGATGGCGTCGATAAACTCGCTCTTTTCATCGGGAACGAGCAGCAGGCAGCATTCACGGTTTGTCTGAATTTCCTGCTTGAACTGCTTCATGGAAACGTCCAGCGTGTTTTCAAGGGCAACATACAGTGTGGATTTCATAGTAATTCTCCTTTTTATTTTGGTTTGGACCGCCGGAGCAAAAGTCCGGCGGTCTTTTTGAGACTTAGCAGACGACGTCGCCGTCTTTGATGATCACGCGACCGTCGACCGCGATGGTGGGACGATGCATCAGCATATCCAGATGGAACGGGCAGGTGTTGCTGCTCTTATCAATGGACTTCGAGCTGCCGCAGCCAAGCGCCATATGCACGGTGCGGAACGTGCCCTCGTCTTCGAGCATACGGCCGGAGAGAATGCCGTCGGGGTTCAGACCGATGCCGATCTCGCCGATTTCATAGACGCGGCCATCGTGATAGCTGGCAAGCAGATTGCGAAGCTTTTCTGCCTGCTCGCCGCCGCTGATCTTAGTGGCAAGGCTATCTTTGATGTCGATCATGACGCCACCCTCATCGGTGATCACACCGAGATCCGGATGCGGCATACTTGCGTCGATGCACAGAACACCGTTGCCGGTGAAGCGCTTGATGTAGATGTTTGCCTCGATGTCAGGGGGCGAAGAGGTCTGACCGACTTCGGTGCTCATGCCGTACTGCGGCCAGGACTCGCAGCCTTCGATGCTGGCGGTAAAGTTCGTGCCGCCGGGCGAGGTAACGGTAATGGTCTTGCCCTTGAGTGCCTTTGCCACACGGTCGACGACCTCGCGGTTCTTGATGAAGTCGGTAAACAGACCGCCGCTTTCGGTCAGCATACGCATATTGTAGTCGGCGCAGTTGAGGTCGCGCGTGCCGTTGGCGCAGGCGAGCTTCTTTGCATCCGTGTGGGAAAGCGACAGCGTCGTTGCACGGAACATGACGTCCGCCTTCAGCATCGCGGCAGCAACGATTTCATTCGGCTCTTCGCCGTGCATCTTGTTGTCCGGCATCAGAACCAGCGCACGCTTTTCAAAGCCCATGTCCTTCAGCGTCTGCCAGAATGCCATGCCGATTTCGTAGCTGGTTTCGTCGGTGACAACCAGAATGTTTTCGTCCTTCTTGCAGTTGGAACAGGTGGTAATCAGGGTTTCGCACCCAATATACTTGCCCATTGTGTAAACCTCCTAAAATTGTTTTATTATCAACGGATCTGCTCCGTTTGGGCACATTTTTCTGTCTTACAGCTCGCCTTTTGCGATCTGCATCGTGATATGCAGGAAACGGTCGATCTCCTCTTTGGTGTTGAAGTGCAGCGGTGCAACACGGACGATGGAGGGGATCCCGGCGGAATCGAGTACGCGGCGGGACATCTTGTTGCTCAGTGCGCGGTTGTAGAGATAGATGCCGTTTTCAATGTACTTTTTCATCGCGCTCACAGCATCGAGATCGGCAAATGTCATGGGAAGAATGGCGTCGCGCCGTGTCAGATCGTCCATGAAATACAGCTTCACGCCGGGAATATCCTTGACGCCGGGTGCGTCAGACGTGCCGTTGAGCATCCGGTACATCAGCGCGCGTTCATGCAGCTCGATTGCCTCCATACCTGCAACAAAGAGCGTGCGGCGGTCGTCGCTGTCTACAAACTGACTGCCGATCCAGCAGATGTAGTCGTTGACCATCGTCAGCGCCGCCATGCCGGCAGGCTCGTAGTTGCCGAGGTCCCAGTCATTCACCGCGCCGTCGAGGAAATGCGGATGCGGCAGAAGCGACGCGCGCTCCGACAGCCAGCCGATGCCAAGACCGCGCTTGCCAAGAATCTTATAAGGCGCGAAGCCGGCGGCATCGATTTTCAGCGCCTCGACGTCGATCGTACCGTGCGGAATATGCTGCGTGCAGTCAAGCAGAATATAAAGGTCCGGCTTGATCTTCCGCGCCTCGCGGACAATGGTTTCAATATCGTTGACCGTGCCAATGACGTTTGACGCATGGATCAGAGAAAGAAGACATGTGTTCAGGTCGATCTTGCTCAGAAGATCGTCAATATCAATTGCACCTGTCTTCTTGTTGATCTCCGCCACGCGCACTTCCTTGTTCATGATACCGCCGAAGAAACGGCAGGCGTCGTAGGTCGCCGGATGTTCGAGGTTGCTGGTGACGACGTTTGTACCGGGAACGGCGTTCATGATGACGCCCGTCATGGTGAAAATCGACTTGGAAACCGTCAGATCGCAGAGAATCGCGCCGGATTTTGCGCCGAAGGTCAGCTTTGCGTCGGCAATTCCCTCCGTAACCATTTTTTGCAGCGGCTGCGCACCAGGGGTGGGACGATTCGGGAAATCCGGAATTTCACTTGCCCATGCTGCGACCTCGCAGACCTTCTTGAGCGTCGGTGCGCCTCCCGCGTTTTCAAAGTAAATGCGTTCGCCGCACTGGTCTTCTCCGCACATCGCAATCTGGTCGCGGATCTGGACCATCAGCTCGTCCGGGAACAGCACACCGTTTCGGATGTCCTGTTCTGTCAGCGTTCTGCTGTATTTTGCCATGTTCCATCGTTCCTTTCTGTAAAAAACCAAAATAAAAAACCAATGGGCGACGGACTCCTCCTGTCACAGAAGGAATTCAATCGGCCATTGGTTTTTATGTACTGTTGCGGCATCTGTGGATAACAGACGCTCCGTAGATAAAGCAATGACGTATTCAATTGAAAAAACAAAAACCCAACAATCGACAAGACACCGCTATCGGTGTCGGTCAATCATTGGGTTCTATTTACTGGGGCGTGCAAGCGGAAAGCCGGCAACGTGTAAATAAAGCAATGGTTTATTCAGTTCTCTTCCATCCGCAAACCGGGGAAACTGGTGTCCAGTCCTCGCTCATTGCGCCACTGGACATAAGCGACAATTGCCTTGCGGATGCAAACACAGACAGCTTTCTGTGTGGAACAGTTCATGTATTCCTGCACGGACCAGAGCAGATCTTCGACCGGCTCTTCATGGACATTTCGATGAATCAGCAGTCCTTTCAGAAATTCCTGCACACAGGCGACGGCGTAAAGCGAAGACACGTCGACAATTTCTCCCGTTTTATAGTTGATGAACAGCCCGACTGCTATCGCTTCATGGGCTTCTGCCATGGGATTATTGGCGGGAATTTTTGCCGTCGTAATGAAACAGACGACGTCCGATTCTTTTCTCATACAGCAATCACCGTTTGCGTTTGCTTGGATTGTGTTTTCTTGTTTTCCATTATAGTCAGGCTTTTTTGCGTTGTCAATATCGACAAATTAACAAAAAAATTTTATGAAATTTCTCCGTTTTTCCTAAAAAACAATTTGGCCGAAGGAAACCTACATGATTTTTTCTAAACGCCCATATGCCAGGCGTCTCTTGCGTAAACGCCAATACACGTGATTTCAGCAGTCTCGCCTCCGGTAAGCCCTGAACAAAGCGAATCGCGGCTTTTGCAAAGATGTTGGATTTCACCGTGTCCCAATCTGCCAGTTTTACGATCTCCGCTGTGCCGCTTTCAAAATCAAACCGAAGCTCACCCCATTCGCCGTCGTTGTCCGCCTGATACAGGTAGACAGCGGCGGCTATTTTTT
>CALERM010000220.1 GCA_937907715.1 uncultured Clostridia bacterium | reverse complement strand
ACGGTCCGTGCCATATCCGGCTGAACCTCGCGCTGCCGCATGCGCTGGTGGAAGAAGCCTGCCGGCGTATGAAGCAGTACGTTTTCTGCGACTGAAATGTTCTATTTTCCCTCTTTGCGCATAGAATAAAAGGTAATGCTTTTATGGTTGGAGGGAAACGATGTTGGAATCGGTTTTGACGCCCGCGCCGCAGGGTGATGTGGACGATCTGATTTTCGCCGACTGCGACTGGCACGTCAGCGAGCGCTGAGCGGCAAATTGAGGGAGAGAAGCGCCATAAACGTTCCTTTCCCTCTTTACATGTTTCATGATTTCGGTTATAATATTTTGAGTTATGACGAAAAATTGAGAACGCTGGGATTGACAGAATATGATGATTGAATTCGATGAATACAAGGTCAAGCTGAACGGCTTGAAGCCGAAGCTCGACGAGCTTGCCGCGTCGCTCGGCATCGAGCGCTGCAAGGAGGATATCGAGCGTTTGCACGCGCAGATCGAGTCGCCCGGCTTCTGGGACAACGCGGAGGTTTCCCAGAAGGTCATGAAGCAGGCGCGTCAGGTCGAGGCAAAGGTCGAGCGGTACGAAAAAATGTGCAGCCACTGGGAAGACCTGATGACCATCTGTGAGATGGCAATCGAGGAAAACGACGACTCGATGCTTGAAGAGCTCAAGGAGGGCTACACGGCGCTCGAAGAAGAGATGGAGCGCGAGCGGCTGGAGACGCTTCTTTCCGGCGAATACGACGGCAACAACGCCATCGTCTCGTTCCAGGCGGGCGCAGGCGGCACCGAGGCGCAGGACTGGGCGCAGATGCTCTACCGCATGTACACCCACTGGGTCGAAGGTCATGGCTTGAGCTACAAAATCCTCGACTATCTCGACGGTGACGAGGCGGGCATCAAATCTGCCAGCATTCTCGTCGAGGGTACAAACGCCTACGGGCTTCTCAAGAGTGAAAACGGCGTCCACCGGCTGGTCCGCGTCTCCCCGTTTGACGCAAATGCCCGCCGCCAGACGTCCTTTGCCGCCGTTGAGGTCATTCCGGAAATTGCCGACGACACCAAGGACGTCGACATCCGCCCGGAGGATATTGAAATGCAGGTTTACCGCTCGTCCGGCGCGGGTGGTCAGCACATCAACAAAACGTCCTCTGCGGTGCGCCTGATTCACAAGCCGACTGGCATCGTCGTCTCCTGCCAGACGCAGCGCGACCAATTCCAGAACAAGGAAACCTGCATGCGCATGCTCCGGTCCAAGCTCATTGAAATCAAGGAGCGCGAGCATCTGGACAAAATCTCCGACATCAAGGGCACACAGCTCAAGATCGAGTGGGGCAGCCAGATCCGCAACTATGTCTTCATGCCCTACACGCTGGTCAAGGACACGCGCACGGGCTTTGAAACGTCGAACATCAATGCCGTCATGGACGGCGACCTCGACGGCTTCATCAACGCCTACCTCACCTGCGCCGCCACCAACACATGGGTCACAAAATCCTGATTTTCCGCATATTTTGTGGTTTTGCAGGAAAAAGTTCTTGCAATACGCCATTGTTTGTGGTATGATTTGATTTGCTATGTAAAGGCATTTCTGCCTTTTTGAATGGAAATGCATTTCGGCGAGCCGCCTGCCGGTGAAGGACGGCAATTACGTTTGGAGGAAATTATGACTGCTCTTCACACTGTTCTGACGATTATTCAGGTGATTCTCGCCATCGCTTTGGTTGCCATTGTGACGCTTCAGTCCGGCAAAAGCTCGGGTCTGTCCTCTGCCATCGCTGGCGGCGACAACAGCTTCATGGGTAAGAACAAGTCCAAGGCGCTCGACGCAAAGCTCGCAGGCGCTACCAAGTGGATCGGCGCTGCGTTCCTGGTCCTGACCTTCGTTCTGAACCTGTTCTAATTGTAGATTTTTCGATCTGCTCCGGTTCTTCGGGGCAGATTTTTTATGCTTTTTCCAGTTCCGCACCCTGATAATAATACTGCAGAATGGTCCGGTAGGAAAAGCCGAGCTGCGCCATCGTCTGCGCGCCGTACTGGCTCATACCCACCCGATGTCCGAAGCCGGTCACATCGAAGACGAAGTTCCCGTCCTGATAGGAAAGCGTAAACCTTGTGGAGTTCAGCGCAAACATCCGCCGCAGCTGCGTACCGGAAAACGAGAAGCCTGCGATGCAGCATGCCGCCACGCCGCCGCCCGCGCTTCTTGTCGTCTCCCCGAGCCAGGTGTCCGGGCTTCCGCGCAACTGCACATCCGGGCTTTCCTGCATGAGCCGCTGTGAGAATTCCTCCGGCGAGAAGATCGCCCGCGAGGAAAAGCGCGGCGCAGCCTCCTCCCCCGGGCTTTCTACCGCCTGCAGATACGGCACATCCGTCCCCCAGACGGCAACCGCCGCTTCCGTTGCCCCGCCGGAGCAGGAAAAATAGACCGCGTCAATCAGCTGCCCATCATACGTCAAAACCTCCCCTGCCGTCTGCCGGACCGCCTCGCGCGCCGCGCTCCAGACCGAATCAAAGGATTCCCCATACTTCTGCCGCAGCTGCTCCCGGCTTGTCCACGCCTGACAGCAGGAAAAGTCCGCGCAGACGTCCGCATTTTCGTGCTTCGGTCGCAAGAGCTTCCGGCAGGTAAACGTCCGCGCCGCAACTGCCTGCGCTTTGCGTGCATCAAGCGCAAAGTCTGCCGGCATTTCGCTGAGCAGTACGCCTGTCAGATACTCCTCCATGGAAAGCTCCGTCACCGTGCTGCCATCAAGCAAGCGGACCGTCTGTGCGTCCGGCGCTGTTTGCACAGCGGCTTTCTCCGATTGGTTCTGCCGCGTAGAAGATGCTTTCTGAGGCGCCTCTGCGTCCTGCTGCGTTTCGACCAGCAGCACAAGTCCCTCGTCCGGAACTGCGGCTTCTTCGTGATTTCCGGGCAGCAGCCCGAACGCCAGCGCCGCCAGCAGCGCGCACATCGCAATGGTCTTCATGCCATCCCTCCTTTTTGCTCCATCGTATGACCGTGCGGATGCAAATATGCCGTTTGACATAACGCCGCGCTTGACACGCTTTTGAGAAAGCTTTATAATAGATGACAAATTGTAATACTATTTTCTGATTCAATTCTTTCACCAGAAAGGTTCCGCCTTTGGCGTAACCGATTCCATGATTTTAGAAAAATCACGGAATCTCGTCTCATAATGATCTTCCTATGAAAAACTTCAATTCTGCGAATTAAAGCTTTTTATGGAATATCAGTATAACTTCGCTGTCAGGAGCTTTTGCTATGAAGTATATTCTGAAGATTTTTCTGATTGTGCTGCTGGTTGTAGCAATCATCGGCGCAGCATGCTGGTTTTTGCTGGTGCAGCGCCCGGACCTCACCATGAGCGTCTTTGCATACTGGGGCGACCACTTCTACGACGCCGGGCGCTATAACCGCGCGGTTTCGCTCTATGAGACCGCCTGTAAGCTTGACCCGCAGAACGCAAATCTTCCCGTGCGCCTCGCGCAGGCATACATCAACAGCGGCAACTACACGAAGGCGGAATACACCCTCGTCAGTGCCATCACCAATAACCCGGAATCTGTGCAGCTCTACGTCGCGCTCTCGAAGACCTACATCGCGCAGGACAAAATTCTGGATGCCGAACAGATGTTAGATCGCATCACCAGCAGTGATGTGAAAGCGCAGATCGATGCCTTGCGACCGCGTGCGCCGGTTCTGTCCCCCGAAAGCGGCTATTACAGCGAATACATTGACGTCTCTGTCTCCGCGACCGGCGGACAGGCATATCTCGCCGTGAATCTCGACTACCCGTCCATCCTGACCGACGCCTACGAAGGTCCGGTAACGCTTGCTGCCGGAGACAGCAAGGTCGTCGCCGTCACCGTCGCGGAAAACGGTCTGGTGAGTGACGCGGTCTACGCAGGCTACACGATCGGAAGCGTCGTCGAAGAGGTCACGCTTTCGGACGCCGCACTGGATAGCTACATCCGCGAGCTGCTCGGGAAGCGCGCTTCGGATACGATCATGTCTGACGAGCTGTGGGAAATTGAAGAGCTGGTTCTCCCCGAGGGCGTCGAAGATCTTTCCGATCTGACGCGCTTTGCAGGTCTCACATCGCTGACCATCCAGAACGCGACGGGGCTTGATTTTTCCGTCCTGCCGCAGCTGACGACGCTCAAAACGCTTGATCTCTCCGGCTCGACGCTTCCCACATCGACGCTCGAAGCAATCGGCACGCTGCCGGAGCTTCAGAAGCTGATTCTGGAGAACTGTGCCGTCACATCGATCAACAATCTCGTCGGACTTTCGAACCTCACCTATCTCGATCTGACGAACAACTCCGTCACGGACCTGACCGCCATCACGGCGCTCACGCAGCTCGAAGACCTCTACCTGACCAACAACCCTGTCAAGTCGATCACCTATCTCAACAGCTGCCTTGCCCTGGAGCGGCTGCATATTGAAAACTGCGGCGTTTCTCGTCTGTCGAGCCTTGCGGGCAACACATCGCTTCAGGAGCTGTACGCCTCTAACAACAATATTTCGGATATCTCCGTGCTGTCAGACTGCGTCAACCTGTCTGTTCTGGACATTTCCAGCAATCAGGTCAAGGATGTTTCGGTTCTCGCCGGGCTTCCGGAGCTGACGTATTTCCTCGCCAGCGACAACCAGATCGAAGCGCTTCCTGCGTTTGATGCGGCGAACTGCAAGCTGGTGCGCATCGACGTCAGCAACAACAAGCTTACCGATCTTTCGCCTTTGAAGGGTCTTCCGAGTCTCAACTACATCTTCGCCGACTATAACCAGATTTCCGACATTTCCGGGCTTGAGGACTGCCCGCTTCTGACGCAGCTCGACCTCTGGGATAACCCCGTCGACGAAGCGCAGGTCAAGGCGCTGCAGGACCTGGGCAGAATTGTAAACTACAATCCGCAGTACAAGCCGGAAACCAGCGCATCCTGACCGTCACACAAACGCCTCCCGCTGCGGCGGGAGGCGTTTTTTGGGCTTTGCTGAAGCTTTTCTTAAGCTTTGCTTAAAAACGTGGAAAACGCAAAATTATCTGGTATGATGCTCCCACAAGAAAGGAGCATTCCATATGAAACGATTTTTGGCTTTGACACTCTTTTTTGCGCTGGCACTGGCGCTGTTTACCGGCTGCGTGAAAAACAAATCCCAGCCGGACAGCCAAGCGCCGACCGCCTCCACCGATGGCGGATCGGAGGACACAGCGAAAACAGCCTATCAGGCGTCCAGCCTCCAACTACCGGCTGGTCTGGATACGGTGCAGTCGTCTGTCTTCACGGGCGGCGCGCTCTTTCTCGCGGCAATGAATCCGAGCGACCAGACCACGCAGGAGGTCGACGAGGCAACCGGCGCGGTCTACGGCTACCGCAGCTATATAAGCACACTCTACCGAGAAGATTTAGCCACCGGCGAAGTCCAGACGCTGGAGCTCTCCGTAGAAGGCTGCGGAACGCCGCAGGTGAACGCGCTGGCAAAGGCGGCAGACGGCTCTGTCTGGGCGGTCTGTCAGACGTTCGAACAGGAACCGCAGGATGGCGATTCCATCTGGTCGTTCGTCCACCTTTCCTCTGACGGCACACTGCAGGAAACCATTCGCGCCGATTTTAGCGGCAGCGGTCTGAACGCCTCGGACGTCGTTCTTCAGTACCTCGCGATGGATGATGTAGGGCACCTGATCTGCGCGGACTATTCCAGCACGATCTATATTTTTGACGAGACCGGCAAGCTTCTTAAAACGCTCACACAGGACGGAACATACGGCAATCCTGCCACGCTGGATGCAGGCAAGACCGGCGTTTTGTTCTATAACGATTCCGACGGCATGGACTTTGCAGAAATCGACGCGGAGAAGCTCGACTGGGGCGAAACGCTCTCGCTTCCCATCGACGCATGGGACGTGTTCGCGGACTCCAACGGCGGCGGATTCTATCTCTTCGACGGCAGTGGAACCATTTACCGCTATGATTTCGCCTCGCAGGAGAAATCGAAAATCGTCACGCTTCTCGACTGCGACCTCGATGCTACCGACCTGGTGAGCATGGATGTAGGTGAAAACGGCGACCTGCAGGTGCTTCTATGTACGCAGAATGAAGGCGTCGACAGGACCTACGGACTCTACACGCTCCACCCCGTGGACGCATCCACGCTGCCCGAGAAGACCATTCTGACGCTGGCAACGCTTTCTTTAAGCCAGTCCCTTCGCCAGCAGATCGCGAGATTCAACCGGGAAAACGATACATACCGCATCGAGGTTCTCGACTACTCGCAGTACAGCGAGGTCATTGCAAGCCCCGGCTCTTACACCAAAGACTCCTCCCCCGCGATCACCAAGCTCAATACAGAGCTGCTCTCCGGCAATCTGCCAGATCTGATTGATTTCACTGCCACCGAGCTTCCCGTTGCGCAGTACGCCGCGAAGGGCTTTCTGGAGGACCTGCTGCCCTTCCTGCAAGCAGACAGCGCATTGTCGGAGGATAAGCTCAACCGCAACGTGCTGGACGCTGTCAAGACAGACGGGAAGCTCTATCAGATGCCCACCGCCTTCTCCGTCGTCGGCGCAGCCGGAAAGCACGAAATTGTCGGCGGATACGACGCGTGGACGCTGGACGCGATGAAAGACGCGATGAAAAAGCTTCCCGCCGACGCAACCGTTTTCAATGTTGACTACACGAAAGACACCGTTGTCTTTGCCTGTATGGCAAGCTCTCTTTCGCAGTTTGTCGACTGGGAGTCCGGTACGTGCAGCTTTGAAACGGACGCATTCAAGTCCCTCCTCTCATTTGCAGATTCCTTCCCGGCGGAATTCGACGCGACGAACTTTGACTTCGACAATTATCGCAGCGATTACCGCCGCGTGGGGCAAAAGCAGCAGCTTCTGGCAAACATCGCCTTCTCCGGCTTTGACGATATTTACTATCAACTGGAGGCAATGGAAAATGACGCCGACTTTGTCGGCTACCCCGGCGTGAGCGGCGGCTACGGCTGCGGCTTTCTGCCGCTCGGCTCAATCGCGATGACGACCGCCTGCAAGGACAAGGACGGCGCGTGGGGCTTCATCCGTTCGCTTCTGTCGGAAGACGTACAGCTGGTGCAGACCGGCTTCCCGATGCTAAATTCCGCTTTTAACAAAAAAGCTGCGGAAGCAATGAAGCAGGAATACGTCACGGATGAAAACGGCGATATGGTTCTGGACGCCAACGCAGAGCCCATCCGCGTGATTCTTTACACAGTCGGCTTTTACAACGAGACCGTCGACGTGTACGCCATCACGCCCGAGCAGTATCAGATTGTCAAGGACCTGATCGACTCGACGCACAGCGTGTACTCGTTCGACGAGAACATTTTGTCCATCGTCTCGGAAGAGTGCGCCGCCTACTTTGCCGGCGCAAAAAACATCGACGAGACGGCGGCTTTGATTCAGAATCGTGTGTCTCTTTACATGGCAGAGCAGAAATAAAAAAACGGGAGTCCGGCAGAATCTGCCGGACTCCTTTTCGTTACGATATCAGCGCCGGGTTCATGTAGTAAACGTTTTTCTCGTCGAGCTTTTCGCGCAGCAGCTGCACCGCCTCGCCGAAGCGCTGGAAGTGGACAATCTCGCGCTCACGAAGGAAACGGATGACGTCGTTGACATCCGGGTCGTCGCTGAGCCGGAGAATGTTGTCATACGTCACGCGCGCCTTCTGCTCTGCTGCAACTGCATAAGCACAACTTTTTGGAATA
>CALERM010000219.1 GCA_937907715.1 uncultured Clostridia bacterium | reverse complement strand
ATGCCGTTGGCGTCGATGGAGAACGTGACCTCGATCTGCGGCACGCCGCGCGGCGCCCGGCGGATTCCGGTGAGCTGGAACCTGCCAAGCTCCTTGTTCTGCCGCGCCATCGGGCGCTCGCCCTGTAAGACGTGAATATCGACCGAGGACTGGAAGCTCGACGCGGTCGTGAAGATCTGGCTCTTGCGGATAGGAAGAGTTGTGTTGCGCTCGATGACTCTTGTGCACACGCCGCCGAGGGTCTCGATGCCCAGAGACAGCGGCGTGACATCCAGAAGCAGCAGACCCTTGACGCTGCCGGACAGAACGCCCGCCTGCAGGCACGCGCCCATGGCGACGCATTCGTCGGGGTTGATGCCCTTGAAGGGCGCGGCGCCGGTGATCTGGCTGACCAGCTCCTGCACGGCGGGGATGCGGCTCGAGCCGCCCACCATCAGAACCTTGCTGATCTGCGAGATGGTGATGCCGGAGTCGTTGATTGCCTGATTGACAGGCGCTTTGGTCGCCTGGACAAGCTGCGAGGTCAGATCGTTGAACTTTGCCCGTGTGAGCGGGATGTCCATATGAACAGGACCCGCTTTTGAAACTGCAATGTACGGAAGCTCGACCGAGGTCTGCGTCATGCTCGACAGCTCGATCTTTGCCTTTTCCGCCGCCTCGCGCACGCGCTGCATGGCGACGGGGTCGCGCGAGAGGTCAATTTTGTTTTCACGCTTGAACTCGGAGACCAGATAGTCCATGATGCACCGGTCAAAATCGTCGCCGCCGAGGTGATTGTTGCCCGCCGTGGCAAGAACCTCGATGACGCCGGAGGAAATGTCGAGGATGGATACGTCGAACGTGCCGCCGCCGAGATCATAGACCATGATCTTCTGGCTCTGCTCCTTGTCGATGCCGTAGGCAAGCGCCGCCGCCGTCGGCTCGTTGATGATGCGCTGCACATTCAGTCCCGCAATCTTGCCGGCGTCCTTGGTCGCCTGCCGCTGCGCGTCGGTAAAATACGCCGGAACGGTGATGACTGCCTCGGTAACAGGCTCTGCGAGATAGCTTTCTGCGTCGCGCTTGAGCTTCTGCAGAATCATGGCGGAGATTTCCTGCGGTGTATATTTGTGACCATCGATGTTCACCCGGTAGTTGGTGCCCATCTGGCGCTTGATGGAAGAAATGGTGCGGTCATGGTTGGTGACAGCCTGCCGCTTGGCAAGGCTTCCGACCATCCGCTCACCGGTCTTGGAAAAAGCGACCACCGACGGCGTGGTTCTGCCGCCCTCCGCATTGGGGATGATGACAGGCTCACCGCCCTCCATCACGGCAACGCAGGAATTTGTGGTGCCAAGGTCAATACCGATGATTCTGGACATACGTGAAACGCTCCTTCAAAAAACTCATGAAATTTTGCCATGCGGGGCAGAGAACCGGTCAGTTCGCGACGACGACCTTTGCGTGCCGCAGAACCTCCTCGTCCATCGTAAAGCCGGTCTGCACGACCTGCACAATGCGCTCCTCGCCCGCCGCTTCATCCGTCACATGGGAAACCGCCTCGTGATAGTCGGGGTTGAAGCACTTGCCGAGCGACTGCATGGGCTGGACCTTGAGACCGGCGAGAATCGAAAGCAGGTTCTGCATCATCAGCTCGATGCCCTTGCGGTAGGCAGCGTCCTGACAGGGCGCCGAGAGCGCGCGCTCCAAGTCGTCGTAGAGCGGCAGAAACGCGAGAACGGTTTTACGCTGCGCGTCTTGAAAGGCTTGCTCGCGCGCGTCCTGCGTGCGGCGGCGGTAATTCTTATATTCTGCCTCCAACGCCTCGAGACGAAGGTCCGGCGCGGGCGGCTGCTTTTTGGTAAACAGACGCATGGAGAACCCCGCCTTTCAGCTCTGTCTGCCGCCGCCGAAGCCATACGAATTATAGCTGCCGGAGGACGGCTGATTATAGGTCTCGGAGTAGCCGGAGTCCGGCTGGCTGGAATAGCCGTAGTAATAGGACGGATATGCGCTGTAGGCGCAGCTGGTAAAGAGCCAGCCGAGCAGCTGCAGAAGCAGATACGCGCCGATGATCTTGCGGAAAATGCCGCCGCTGCGCGGGCGGCGATAGGTCCACTGATACTGCGTGTTCTGCTCGTTCTGGTCCGAGTGGCTGCCGGGCTGATAGGTGTAGGTGTAGCGGTAATAATGCTGGTTCGGGTCTTGCCCGTCCTGAGAGCCTGCCTGCGAGGTCCAGAAGCCGAACGGATCGTAATACTGTTGGTTCTGCTGCTGATACGCCGACTGCTGCTGGCGGTATGCCTGCTGATAGGCGCTTTGCTGCTGCTGTTGGCGATACGCCTGATACGCCTGCGGATTTTTGAGCAGGTCGTATGCCTCGTTGATCTCGTTCATCTTCTTTGCGCAGGCGGCGTCGCCCGGATGGAGGTCCGGGTGGTACTGCTTGGCAAGGCGGCGGTATGCCTGCTTGATCTCGTCTTCACTCGCGCCGCGCGAGACGCCGAGTACCTCATACGGATCTCTTGTCATGTGCAATTCCCTCCTCCGCGCATTGTATAAAGATTATTATACCGTCAATTTTGTAAAAATTGTGAATCAAATAAAAACAATAGAAGAAATTCGGATAAAAATCCCGCCCGGACATGTGTCCGGGCGGGATTTCAGAAAAGCAGTCAATCTTTCAACGCCTGCAAAACGGCGCAGAGATAGGCGTAAACGCGCTGTACAGAGCTGATGGACATGCGTTCAGAGGTCGTGTGGATATCGTAGAGGTTGGGACCGAAGGAGACCGCGTCGAGCCCCGGAATCTTGCCGCAGAACAGACCGCACTCGAGACCTGCGTGGATTGCTTCGACCTTCATATCCGTGCCATACTGGTCCTTGTAGACTCTGCACATCACGTCGCGCAGGTGTGACTCGCGGCGGTATTCCCACGCGGGGTATTCCCCCGAAACGCACAGCGTACCGTCGAGCCCCTCGGCTAGCAGCCCGATTCTGCGCAGCAGCAGCTGCTTGCGGCTTGCCACCGAGCTTCGGACGGAGCCGGAGCCCTCGAGCCCCGCACCGTCGACCCTGAAAATGCCGAGGTTGCAGGAGGTCTGCACCAGTCCCGGAATGTCCATGCTCATCGATTCAATGCCGTTGGGGTAAAGCCCCAGGAAGCAGCAGACCTTCTTCGTATCGCGCAGCGTCAGCGCCTGGGAAGCGACCGTGCCGGGCGTGAAGGTGACGGTGACGTCGGGGTCTGCGGCGGCGTATTCCCTGCGGAATGTATCTTGCAGCTCGGCGCAGATTTCCTGTGCGCGGGGAAGCTTTCCGTCCTCCAGCGCGATGACGGCGCGTGCGGCGTTCGGGATGGCGTTGTCCTTGAGACCGCCCTCCGCCGAGACAAGGCGCACCTCCAGCTCGTCGACCAGCGCCTGCAATACTCTGCCGAGGGTAATCGTCGCGTTCGCGCGACCCTTGTCAATCTCCGCGCCGGAGTGACCGCCCTTGAGACCGGAAATCCGGATTTCGGCGGAATCAAGCGCGCATTCGTTTGCCGTCATGGGGATTCTAACTGCCGCATGTGCGCCGCCCGCGCAGCTGACGGTCAGGATGCCTTCCTCTTCGGAGTCGATGTTCAGAAGCCGCTTGCCCTGCAGAATGGAGGCGTCGAAGCCGACCGCACCGTCCATGCCGGTTTCTTCGTCAACGGTGAACAGGCACTCGAGTCTCGGGTGCGCGAGGTCGTGGGAATCCAGAACTGCCAGAGCCATCGCAACGGCAATGCCGTCGTCGCCGCCGAGCGTCGTGCCCTTGGCGCGGACAAAGTCGCCGTCCACCTCCAGCTCCAGCCCGTCGGTCAGGAAGTTGATGGGGCTGTCGGGCGTCTTTTCCGCAACCATGTCGAGGTGTCCCTGGATAATGACCGTGGGCGCGGCTTCGTAGCCCGGCGTCGCGGGCTTGACGATGACGACGTTGTTAAGCCCATCTTGATGGACCTCCAGAGAGCGGTCTTTGGCAAACTTCACACAGTAGTCGCTGATTGCCTTCGTGTTGCCCGAGCCGTGGGGAATGGCGCACAGATCTTCAAAAAAGGACAGGACATTCTTCGGTTCCAGCTGCTCTAATACTCGCATGACAATACAATCCTTTCAAAATATATTTGAGAAACCCATGACGGAAAAAGCCTCGCAGAATTTCGCGTCCGCAGACGCGAAATTCTGCGCGCAGTCGAGGTGCATTCTTTTTGACCAAAAGCCCTGCTTTTTGTCAAAGAAACGTCAGCCTATTTTTTCAAAATCCTCCGCGCCGTGCTTGCACAGCGGGCAGATGAAGTCAGCGGGCAGCTCCTCGCCCTCATAGACGTAGCCGCAGATCCTGCAGACCCAGCCCTTCTGCTCCGAGAGCGCGGCAGGCTTCGGCTTGACGTTTTCAAAGTAGTAGCTGTAGGTCATGGCGGGGACGCTTGAGAGCTCACGCGCCTCGGTCACATCGGCAATGAACAGCACATGCGTCTCAAATTCGATGGTCTGCACAACCTTGCCGGACAGGAACGCCTTTGTGCAGGCGGGGACGTAGCAGACACCGTTGATGGCGCGCGGGGTTGTCTTCGCGTCGGCAAACTTGTCGACGTCGCGCCCGGACTGGAAGCCGTAGTGCTGGAACATGGCAAACGGCGCGTCCTGAGACAGAACCGAGACGTTGAACACGCCCGTCTTTTTGATCATATCGCAGGTGTAGTTTGCCTTGTTGACAGTAATGCTGATGCGCTGCGGCGTGTCGGTCTGCTGCATGACGGTGTTGATGATGCAGCCGTTGTCCTTCTCGCCGTCGCGCGCAGTGAGAACATAGAGCCCGTAGGAAAGGGAGAACATCGCGTTCTGCTCGATGGGCTTGGCATCCTCGTGGACTGCGGGCGCGGGATGGTCCATGCTGTCATAGATTGCCTGCGCGAGTGCGTCCATCTGCGGAAGCTGCGCTTCCTTGAGCGAGGACTTGATGGTCAGTCCCTCGTCCAGAATCGTGCAGTTTTTGAGCTTCTGGAACTCTGCGCGCATGAGACCGCCTGCCGTGGGCGCCCAGGAGCCGTTTTCGACCAGTGCAATGGTCCGGTTCTGGAGGTTGTGGTTGACAATGTCGTGGACCAGGTTTTCCATGTTCACGAACATGCCAGCATTGTAGGTCGTAGAGAAGAAGACCAGGTGGCTGGCGCGGAAGCACTCGGAGACGATGAAGCTCGGGTGCGTCGCGGACACGTCATACATCTTCACATCGCGCACGCCGAGGTCGGCAAGCTTCGAGGCAAGAATGTTCGCCGCGTTTTCGGTGTTTCCGTAGACGGAGGCGTAGGCGATCACGACTGCCTGCTGCTCGGGCTTATAGGTTGCCCAATGGACGTATTTGTCGATAAACCAGCCGATGTCCTTGCGCCACACGGGTCCGTGCAGCGGGCAGATGGTTTCGATTTCAATGGTTGCAGCTTTTTTAAGCAGCGCCTGTACCTGCGTGCCGTATTTGCCGACGATGTTGGTGTAATACCGGCGGGCATCGTCGAGCCATTCGGTCTGGAAGTTCACCTCGTCTGCGTACAGATTGCCGTTCAGCGCGCCGAAGGTGCCGAACGCGTCGGCGGAGTAGAGCGTCTTCGTGGTCACGTCGTAGGAGACCATCGCCTCGGGCCAGTGGACCATCGGCGCCATGACGAAGGCGAAGGTGTGTTTGCCGGTGCAGAGCGTGTCCATCTCGCCGACAATCACGGCGCGGGAGTCAATGTCGAACGTAAAGAAGTTCCTGATCATTGCCAGTGTCTTTTTGTTGCAGACGATCTTCACATTGGGGTGGCGCAGCACAAGATCCTGCATCAGCGCGCAGTGGTCCGGCTCCATGTGGTTGACAATCAGATAGTCGAGGGGTCTGCCGTTTAACACATGCTCGACATTTTCAAAGAAAATGCCGCTCACGGAGCTGTCGGCAGTGTCCAGCAGAACCGTCTTCTCATCGAGCAGCAGGTAGGAGTTGTAGCTCACGCCGCGCGAGATGGGGTAGACGTTTTCAAAAAGCGCCAGACGCCGGTCGCTGGCACCGACCCAGTAGAGATCCTCGGTCATTTTTTTGACACAGTACATAATCATTCCTCCTGAAATTCGTGGATCAGCCTTGGGGCTGTTTGCTTCTGTCCATAGCATACCACAGCTTTGTGAAAATTACCAGTATTATTTTGATAATAATTATTAAAATTATTTTCTTCGGTACACGGACAGTTTGCAATTTTTTGCGAAATGGGGTAAAATGACGGAAAGAAAAACCTGCGGGAGGCAATTGCTTTGAAAAAGGTCTTGAAAATCGCCGGGATTCTGCTGCTGGCAGTGCTGGCAGCCGTGCTTTGCTATGTGGGCTATGTATTCGTCACGTATTCGCGCATCGAAGACAACCAGGCGCTCGACGTCACACACGGAAGCAGCGGCGTCCGGACGGCAGAGCCGGAAACAGACTATAAAATTCTCAGCTGGAACATCGGCTTCGGCGCGTATGAAGAGGACTTCGGCTTTTTCATGGACGGCGGCACCGAATCGCGCGCCTGGTCCAAAGACCGGCTGAAACAGAATCTCAACGCCATCGGAGAAACTGCCGCGGCGCAGGAGGCAGACCTGATGCTGCTGCAGGAGGTCGACTTCGACTCCGACCGGAGCTACCATGTCGACGAGGGCTTGATGCTGCGCACGTTTGACGGTCTGGACGTTTCTACAGACAGCGTCTTTGCCGTGAACTATCACTCGGCGTATCTGTTTTACCCCATCACGCAGCCGCACGGCGCGTCCAATTCCGGGCTTCTGACCGTCTCAAAGCTTGGCGTGCGCAGCGCGGTGAGACGGAGCCTGCCGGTCGAGACGGGCGTGACGAAGCTCTTAGACCTTGACCGGTGCTACAGCGTATCGAAAATTCCGGTCTCAAATGGGAAGGAGCTGTGCCTTTATAACCTGCACCTGTCCGCCTACACCTCCGACGGAAAAATTGCCGACGAGCAGCTGGAGCTGCTGCTGTCCGACATGCAGGCAGAATATGAAGCGGGCAACTATGTGGTCGGCGGCGGCGATTTCAATAAGGATTTGCTGGAGGGCGGCAGCGAGGCGTATTTCGGCATTTCCACCGAGGGCTATACCTGGGCGCAGCCGATTCGCTTTGATCTGCTGGAGAAGACCGACATCCGGCTCGTTGCGCCGCAGGGAAAAGACGGCGCGGTGCCCACGGTCCGCAACGCGGACGGACCCTATCACGACGGGCAGCTGGTTTTGTCGGTCGACGGCTTTCTGGTCTCGCCGAATGTCAAAGTGACGGACAGCGAGGTCGTATCCACCGGCTTTGCCTACTCCGACCACAATCCGATCTGCATGAACATCACGCTTCTTGCGTAATAACAACGCCCCGGCGCAGCTGATTGCGAGCTGCGCCGGGAATTATCCTATTTTCTTCCAGATGAGCCGAAGCCGCCGCGGTCCGTGTCAGAGAGCGTCTCGCACTCTTCAAACTCGATGGCAGGCTGGACCTCAAAGATGCGGAACTGGCAGATGCGGTCGCCCTTTTCAAGCGTCGTGTCTCGTGTGGCATAGACGGGGAGCTTCCATTCGTCGTTCGTGCCGCAGTAGCTGTTGTCGATCACACCGACGGAGTTTGCCTGAAGCAACCCCCAGCGCTTGAAGGTCGACGAGCGCGGCGCGGTCCGCGCCTCATAGCCCTCGGGCAGCTGCATCGAAACGCCGAGCGGCACGAGCGCAAAGTCTCCCGCGTGCAGCGTCATGTCCTGCGCGCAGTAAAGATCAATCCAGTCGCCCGTTCCGGTCAGCTTCAGCCGCGGCGCGTCCGGGGAAAAATAATGAATCCTGATTTTTGGCATAAGCTTCTCCTGTTCTTATTACTTTTCGTGCCAGAGAATGACTTCTCCGGCGGCGAGCGTTTTCGGCATGTCAATCAGGCGCTGGTTGCTCGAGCCCCGGAAGCGCAGTGAGAGATTTTTCTGTGCGGCGATGAACGGACCGTCCACCAGTACGTCCAGATGCTCCAGAAGCTCCTGCGTCACGCCGGGGAGCATCGGAAGATTCCTGCCGTAGACATAGCCCGTAAACGCCCAGATGGACTTTTCCGGAAGCTCCTGCCGGATTCTGCGCGAGAGCAGCAGCAGCGATTCCTGATTGCGCGGGTCAAACGGCTCGCCGCCGAGGTAGGTGATGCCCCGGATATAGCCGGGGGCGAGCATGGCAAGCAGGCGGTCGGAGACCTCGCCGGTGAACGGCTCACCGTAGGAAAAATCCCATGCCTCTTCGTTGAAGCAGTCCTTGCAGTGGTGCGTGCAGCCGGAGACGAACAGGCTCACGCGCACACCGGGACCGTTTGCGATGTCGCAGGATTTGATACTGGCATAATTCATAAAAAACCTCCGTCGCGCGCGGCGCGATTCTGCCTTGACAAATGGTGATGTTCTGTTACAATGTCTGCCTTGGAAATACTATCTCATGAAGGAGGTGCGCGATGGAAGCGCACGATCAGATTTTACATGGTCTTCTGGACATGGGGCAGATGCTGCTGCTGTGCGGCGCGGAAATCAACCGCGTGGAAGACACCATGACGCGGCTCGGAAGAGCCTACGGGGCGAAGAAGGTAGACATCTTTGCCATCACATCCGATATTGTTCTGACGATTCTGTTTGAAGACGGCGTGGAGCTGACGCAGACGCGCCGCATCAACAAAGCGTCGTCGTTTGACTTTGTCAAGCTCGAACGGCTCAACGCCCTCAGCCGCCGGATCTGCACCGAGCCGGTCAGCGCGGCGGAATTTCGCGCGGAGCTGAAAAAAATCGACCGGGAGAAGCCGAAGGTGCAGACGCTGTATCTGGGAAGCGTTGTGACGGCGCTGAGCTTTACGCTCTTTTTCGGCGGCTCCTGGGCAGACAGCATCCTTGCCGCCTTTGTCGGCGTGATGGTCTGCTTCATGCAGCAGCAGGTGCAGCCCGTGTTCCGCAACGCCGCGTTCTTCCAGGTGCTGGTCGGCTTTGTCTCGGGCAGCTTTATCTGGTTCGTCTGGCGGCGGGTGCCGGCGCTGGACGTCGATAAAATCTCCATCGGCGTCATTATGCTGCTCATTCCGGGCGCGGCGCTGACGAACGCGGTGCGCGACATGCTCGTCGGGCACACGGTTTCGGGGCTTCTGCGCATGGTCGAGTCGCTGCTTCTGGCGCTGATGCTTGCCATCGGCTTCGGCAGCGCAATCTATCTGTTTGGGGTGTAAGAGATGGTCGGAAATTTATTGACGGCGCTGTTTTCTACCGCTGGCTACTGCCTGCTGATGAACGTGCCGGTGAAAAAAATCATTCCCGCTTCCGTCGGCGGTATGCTCAGCTGGCTGCTCTATCTGCTGCTGAAGGACCGGGTGCAGAGCGTGTTCTATCTTCTTGTGCTGGTGGGCGCGTTTGCCGCGACCTACAGCGAAATTGCCGCGAAGATCGCAAAAACGCCCGCGACGTTGTTTCTGCTTCCGGCGCTCATTCCGCTCGTTCCCGGCGGCTCGGCGTATTACGCGATGCTGGGGCTGGTGCAGAGCCGCTTTGCGGACATGCGCCATTACGCGCTTCTCACGGGGCAGTGGGCGGTCGGTCTTGCAGCGGGCATCTGCGCCGTGGCGGTCATCCGCCAGATCGGGCAGTATATGCAAAAGCACGGGGGGTAAAACCGCAGAAGAATTCTGGCAGCGTGAAGCGCAGCACTTCACGCTGTTATCATACTACCACACAATCGCCGCTTCGTAAAGGAAAAAGCGGTTTACTTCCAGCACGTTTTATGATATCGTAAACCTTACGCGCCCGGGAAATATTCCGGGAAATGCTCGAGAACAAGGAGCAGGTATCATGGAACAGAAATCCAACCATTTTTCCGGGCAGCTCGGCTTTGTGCTGGCGGCGGCGGACTTTTCCTGATCGTCTATCTGGCGCTGGTGCTGGTGGTCGTGATTGCCGGATATTCTCTGACGCTCAAAAATACGGACGCAAACGGCGTGACGCGCACGGGACTGCAGGGCTTTTTGTATTTTATCACGCCGCACGTCGAGGGCTTGACGGTCGAGCGGTTTTTGCAGATTCTGCTCGACGCAATGAGCCAGCTGTTCTTCTCGCTGAGCGTGTCGATGGGCATCATGATCACCTACGGTTCGTATGTGAAAAAAGACGTGAATCTCGGAAAATCCGTCAACCAGATCGAGCTGTTTGACACACTGGTGGCGCTGCTCGCGGGCGTTATGATCATCCCGGCGGTCTATGTTTTCTCCGGCGTCGAGGGCATGAGCGCAGGTCCGAGCCTGATGTTCATTTCGCTGCCGAAGGTCTTTGACGCGATGGGAGCAGCGGGCACGTTTGTGGGTGCGTTGTTCTTCCTCGCGGCGATTTTCGCGACGCTGACCTCCTGCATCTCGGTGCTGGAATCCATCGCGGCAAACTGTGTGGAAATTTTCCACACCAGCCGCAAAAAGGCGGTACTGGTTCTCTCGGTCATTTATCTCGCGGCAAGCGCCGCCATCGCGCTGGGCTGCAGCAAGCTCTATTTTGAGCTGCCGCTTCCCAACGGCTCGGTCGGACAGCTGCTGGATCTCATGGACTACATCAGCAACTCCGTCATGATGCCGTTCATCGCGCTTTTGTCCACGATTCTCATCGGCTGGGTCAAATCGCCGCAGTACGTCATCGGCGAGATGGAGCGAAACGGCGAGACCTTCCGGCGCAGAGGCGTGTATACGGTCATGATCCGCTGCATTGCGCCGGTCATGATGCTCGTGCTGTTTTTGCAGTCGACGGGAATTTTATCGTAAATACCGGAAACCAACGGACGGTGCGCGGTGCATCGTTCGTTTTTTGCGGGAAGCGGAAGATTTTCCTTTTGCATGGAAATCTTTCGTGCTATACTGAAAAAAGCAAAGGAGGCGGGCAGATGGCAGACGGCGCGAGGCTCTATCAGATACTGCGCGGCAGGCTCTATGAAAGGCTGCCGCTGCTGGCGCTGCCGCTGGGGCTGCTTGACTGGCGCGAGGGGGAGAAAACCGGCACCGACGGACGGTTCTTTTACGCGCCGGCTGCCTTTCTGGAGCAGGCGGTAAAGCAGCCGGAGGCGGCGGAAAAGACGCTTCTTCACAGCGTGCTGCACGCGATGCTGCTGCACCCCTGGCAGCGCGGGGGAATAGACGCGCAGGCATGGAGCCTTGCCTGTGACATGACAGTCGGCTTTCTGGCAAACAGGCTTCTGGGGCAGACGCTGGATGAAACGCAGGCGAGGGCGTTTTACGCGCTCAGAAAGGGAACGGCGTTTTCCGCTTCGGCGATCTGCGCGCAGCTGGATGAAAATTTCCCCGTTCCGCGCGAAACGCTTCGGGCGCTTTTTGAACAGGATGATCATGCCCTCTGGAGCGCGGCGCAGGAGCGATCAAGGCTTCCGGCGTCCGGCGCAGACGGCGCGGGCGCGCTTGCCATCTGGCGGCGGCAGAAGGAGAAGCTCCGTCCGTTCATGCAGGAGGAGAAGCCGAAAATCGGCTCCGGCACGGCGGGGGTGAAGCTCCCGGTTCTGGACTGCCCGGAAAACAATGTGCGCTTTGCAGGGCTCCTGCGGGCGTTTTCGGTCCTGCGGGAGAACCGGCATGTCAGCGACGCCGATTTTTCCTATTCGTGGTACGCTTACGGCATGGCGCATTATGACGGCGTGGCGCTTATTGAGCCGCTGGAATACTCCGAGGAGCGCAAGCTCCGGGAGCTTGCGATTGTGCTTGACACGTCGGCGTCCTGCTCGCGCGGGCTGACCGGCTGGTTCTTGCGCGCGGTCCACGATATCCTGCTGCGCGAGCGGCTGTTTTTCGACCGCTTCCGGCTGCACATTCTGCAATGCGACTGCGAGGTGCAGCAGGACGCGTTGGTGACGAATCTCGAGGAATTTCAGTGGTATCTGGATCATCTGGAGCTGTATGGCGGCGGAGGGACGGATTTTCGTCCGGCACTGCGGCGCATCGACGAGCTGGTCGAAAACGGGGAGCTGCCGCATCTGGGCGGCGTTCTGTATTTTACTGACGGCTACGGCGTGTTCCCCGAGCACGAACCTGCCTACCCCGTCGCGTTTGTGATGCTGCGCTACCGCTATGACGATATCAACATTCCGCGCTGGGCGATGCGGCTCGTCTTAGATGCGGACAAGCCCGGGAGGGACGAAGGATGGATATAAAACAGGCAAAGGAAGAAATCCGGCGCACGGTGCTTGCCTATACCGAACGAACGCCGGAGGGCGCGCTCTGCATGCCGCTTGTGCATCAGAGACCGCTTCTTCTCATGGGACCGCCGGGCGTCGGCAAGACGGCGGTATTTTATCAGCTGGCGCAGGAGATGGGGATCAATCTGGTCTGCTACACCATGACCCACCACACGCGCCAGAGCGCGCTGGGGCTGCCGCTGATCCGCGAGAAAACCTTTGGCGGGAAACCGTATTCCGCCACCGAGTATACCATGAGCGAGATTCTGGCGAGCGTCTATGAGCGGATGGAAAGAACAGGAATCAAGACCGGCATTTTGTTTCTGGACGAAATCAACTGCGTGTCGGAAACGCTGATGCCAGCGATGCTGCAGCTGCTGCAAAGCAAGCAGTTCGGAACCCACAGGCTCCCCGAGGGCTGGGTCATCGCTGCGGCGGGCAATCCGCCGGTGTACAACGAGTCGGCAAGAAGCTTCGATACGGTCACGATGGACAGAGTCCGGCTGCTGGAAATTTCGGAAGACTATGCCGTCTGGCGCGACTACGCGCACGCGAAGGGACTTCATCCGGCGGTGCTTTCGTATCTGGAGCTGAACCCGGAGCATTTTTACTGCGTCGAGCGAAACGCCCGCGGAAGAAGCTTTGTGACCGCCCGCGGCTGGGAGGATTTGTCCCAGACGCTTTCGAGCTACGAGCGGCTGGACTTTGCAATAACCGGCGCGCTGTTCGGAGAGTTTTTGCAGCACGCGGAGATTGCCGCGTCGTTTGAGGCGTTCTTCCGGCTCTATTCCGGCTGGCAGCAGAAGCTTGCGCCTGCGTCTGTTTTGTCCGGCAGGCAGAGCGGCTGCGCGCCGGAGCTGCGGGAGCTGCCCTTCGACGGGCGGCTGGCGGCGGTCGAATTTCTGCTGCATGCCGTCCGGCGGGAGTTGGAGGATTACCGGCAGCAGGCGGCGTTTTTCGCCAGCCTGGAGAGCTTTGCGTCTGCCGTGCAGAGGGAAACGGACCCGCTTTGCGCGGCAAAGGAGAACTTTGACCGGCGCGAAAAGGCGGTGAAGCTGCGCAAGGACCTGGGCGTATTGCCGGCGGAAGAGGAAGCGCAGGAGCGGCGCTTTGCGGCAAGGCTGCATGCGCTGCTGGACGGCGCAGACGATCTTTCGGCGCTGCGGCAGGAAGAAGACCGCTGCCGGAAGGCGCTTTTGCAGCAGAAATCTTCATGCGCCATGCAGCTGGACAACGCCATGGGCTTTGTGCACGATACCTTCGGCGCAGGGCATGAGCTGCTCATCTTCCTGACGCAGCTGGGGCATCTTCCCGGCGCGCAGGTGTTTTTGTCCGGCAGCGCGCGATACAAGGCGCTCTGTGCGCAGACGCTTCCCGAGGAGCTGGCAAAGGATCTGTAGAAGAAAAACTGCCGCAGACGGTGTTTCGTCTGCGGCAGCTTTTTGCGGCGTTATTTCTTTCTGACCGGGAAGCAGACCTCAGTGACAAACTCGTCGGGGTTCTGCGTCTCGTGCGGGCTGACGTGGTAGATATCGAACATGCAGCCGGCGTAGTCGTAGCCGTTGTCCTCCACCCACGCGCTGACGGCAGCGACAACGTCGTTGATCTGCGCGTAGCTGCCCTTGAACGTGCAGCCGGCGTAGGTCACGGCGGGAAGCGTCCGGAACTTCACATGCTCGGTATCCGGATACGTGCCTTTGACGGATTTGGACGCCAGAATCTCGACGTTCTGCTCCTTGAATTCGTTGTCGAGGAATTCGACGGCGCAGTAGCAGGGGTCGCTGGGGACCAGCGCCATCGCGGCGGTTTCGCTGCACAGAACGCCCCATACCATGCCCTCGTCTTCGTAACGGGGGATGGTCATGCGCACCGTAGCGCAGTAGCGTTCGGGAAGGGTTTTCAGTGTGACATTGTACTTCATAGGTTCGTCCTTTCGTAAGCGGTTCCTCGCTGCCGCAATCAGACGAAGGCGCTGCGCGGTATCTTCAGCGAGCAGCTCCAGCTGGCGCTGCTGCGCGGCAAGATGCGCGTCGAGTGCGTCCTTGTCGTCATACAGCTCCAGCAATTGCCCGATTTCCGCCAGATGAAAGCCCATGTCCTTGAGCGCGGTGATGCGCCCGACGGTGGGCAGCTGATGCTCGTCATAGTAGCGATAGTCGGTGAAGCGGTCGACATAGACCGGGCGCAAGAGCCCAATCTCGTCGTAGTGCCGGAGCATGCGGACGCTGATTCTGGACAGCTTGGAAAAATCTCCGATTTTCAGCAAGGCGGTACCCTCCATGCAGTTTATTTTTTGGCGCCACAGGTATTGTAAAGCCTGACACAGTGGCAGTGTCAAGAGGGGAAAAGAGGTTTTTGCTGCCTGCCGGCAGCGGGGGGCTTTTTCTTCTTGCCGTGGCGGCAAGCGCCAGTTTTAACTGGAAGTCCTCTGCCAGACACTCCCATGGTCCCTGGACCACGGGTCCAGCCCAAAAAGACCCCGCGCCCGGCGGGCACAAAAATCCCCCGGTTTCCCGGGGGAACGCTCAATGCTTCGCGCGCAGAAATGCCAGATTCAGATCCACATCCGTTCCAATGCCGTCAACACGACCATCGTTGCAGTACTGCCAGAGCTGGAAATGATACGAAAAGCTCGGCGTTTCGTTGTATTCGGCAAGCCAGAACACATAGTCCTGCAGGCTTTCCAGATCAAACTCCTCATAGCCGAAGCGCTGGTTGAAATACACGCCCGCGCGGTAGCCCGCCTTTTCGATGGCGCCGCAGAAGGCAAGGGCGTTTTTTGTGAGTTGGATGGAGTCCATGCCGTCGGTCCGCGCCTCTGCCTGAATGTCCTCCCAGTCGAAAATGACAGGGTAGGAGAGGGGATAGTCCTGGATGCTTTCCAGCACGAAGCTTGCTTCGTCGATTGCCTCTTTTTCATCGAGTGCCTGCGAGAAGAAATAGACGCCGACGTCGAGTCCCGCGGCAAGCGCGCCTTCGATGTTCTGTGTGAAATAGTCGTCCGGCTGAATTTCGCCCTCGGTATAGCCGCGGTAGCCGACGCGGATCATGGCAAATTCCACGCCGTTCGCTGCGACCAGCTCCCAGTCGATGTCCTGTTGGTGCGACGACACGTCGACGCCGACAGAGGCGATGGTATCTGCGCTTTTGTAGCGCTTGAAGCCGCCTTCTTCATAGAATCCAGCCGGATCGTAGCTGTTTTCGGCGACAGTCGGCTCCAGATCGGCAGGCTCGACGGGAACTTCCTCGGCTGGTTTGTCGTCTCCTACGGTGCGGCTGGAATAGGTGCCAACCTTTGATACAAGCGATACCGCGCACCAGAGCATGGCAGCGGCGAGCACAATACACAACAGAATCAGAATCAGGCGCGTGCGCCCGACATGGCTGCGATGGTTTTTCATGGAACGCTCCTTCAGAAAAGATTGTAACCATTGTAACACATTTGAGGCAATTCGCCAAGGCTTGACTTTTCCGCGGGAGAAATTCCCCGTTGTGCAAAATTGTGCGATATAGTATAATGAGTAAAAAATTTCGCGAAATCCGGCAAACGCTTTTTGATTTGTGCCGGGAAAGGAGTTTATATGGACGAACAGGAATTTGAGCGCGACGAGCAATTGCTGGAAGCAAGGCGGCTCAAGCGGCTCGAGCAGCGCCGCCGGCGCAAGGTGCAGCAGCGCATTGTTCTCGGCGTGCTGCTGGTGATTCTGATTTTGTCGATGGTTCTGATTGTCCGCGGCTGTAAGAGCCGCAGTGCGCAGCAGGAACAGTCCGGCGAGACGGCGGACGTACAGCAGGATGCGCCGGAGTCGGTCGTGCCGACGGAGCCGGACACCACCGTGACCATTGCCGCCGTCGGCGATATCATGATGTATGACGAGCAGCTCGACGCGGCGCGGCAGGACGATGGGACCTATGATTTTACCTCGAGCTTTGCCGCTGTTTCGGGCTGCACCGTGTCGGCGGACCTCACGGTCGGCAATCTGGAGCTGAACTTCTGCGGCGAGCCATACTCCGGAAAGCCCAACTTCCGCGCGCCGGAGTCTCTGGCAAAGACGCTCAGCTCGATTGGCTTTGACGTATTGCAGACGGCAAACACGTACTCGATTCAGAACGGTCTTTCCGGGCTTCAGAGTACCATCCGGTATCTGGACGCAGCGGGGCTTTCCCATGTGGGAACGTATGCGGCGCAGGACGATAAGACGAGCCTCGGCGGCGTGCTGCTTAAGAACGTCAACGGCGTGAAAATCGCGTTCATCGCCTATACGAAGGGGCTGAACAGTCTGACACTTCCGGAGGGCGAGGAGTATGCGGTGGATGTGCTTTACACCGACTATGCTTCGGATTTCAACAAAATCAACACCGACGCGATTGTCGCTTCTGTCAATGCGGCGAAGGCGCTGCAGCCGGACGTGATTGTCGCGATGCTGCATTGGGGGAGCGAAGCCGACTCTGCCGTCACAGACTCGCAGAAGAAGATCAAGAACCTGCTCTTTGAAAACGGCGTCGACGCGATCATCGGCTCGCATTCGCACATTGTCGGTCCCATGGAGCAGGAGCAGGTCACGACGGTCGACGGCACGGAAAAGACATGCTTTGTCGCCTACAGTCTCGGCAATTTCTTTTCCTCGATGGATGACAGCTACGCGAAAAACTGCCGCGAGTCCGTCGTTCTGAACCTCTCGTTCACGAAAAACGGACAGACCGGCGCGACACAGCTGTCCGGTGTGAGCTATACGCCCATCTATCTCATGGACCACGGCGAGGGCGCGAAGACGCGCTATGAAATTCTGCCCATCCGAAGCGCCATCAACTCGGGGCTGTTCCCGGAGATGGAGCAGACGTTTACAGACGCCATTGCGCATCTCCGGGCGGCAACCGCTTCGGACTATGATTCCGGCAAGTAAGGCGGGGGATTTGCAATGGCACAGTCAAACTATGATATTACGCTCTCGCGCATGCCGGGAGAATTTTTGAAATACGACCAGCAGCGCATGATCCATATGTTCTGTCGGGAATATGACGCGCAGTATCTGTATCTGCGCCTGCTCGACCGGCGCTACCGCATCTCGCGTGCGGCAGGAACAATTGAGTGGGAGGACGCAGACGGCTGGCAGCGCGCGGGCTTTCTCGACGCAATGACGATCTACGATCTTCTGTGCTGCGCGAAAGACGGCGCATCGCTTTGCGGCAGATACAGTCAGGCGGAAAATCTGCCCGGTACCATCCACGGAGCGAACCCCGCAAAGGGCGCGTTCGACGACTTCGCCGCAGACTGCGACCGCAAGCCGGAAGCGCTGCGCGCGGCATGTCTGGCATTGGGCGGACGCGAGATTTCCATGGGGGAACTTTCGTTTGAGATTCCGCTGTTTGATTGCCTGCCCGTCATGGTGCAGTTCTGGTCGTCAGACGATGAGTTTCCGCCGGTGTTCAAGCTGATGTGGGACGAAAATGTGCTGGCGTTTCTGCGATTTGAAACCGTGTGCTATGCGGCGCGCTTTCTCGTCATGCGCCTGCAGGCGCACATGGGTCTGCCGGTAGAAAACACGGAAGGACATATGTAAACGAATCCCCGGCTGCGGTTTAAGCAGCCGGGGGACTTTTTTAAACATTGAACAGGAAATTGACGACGTCGCCGTCTTTCATGACATACTCTTTCCCTTCGCTGCGCAGAAGACCCTTCGCCTTTGCGTTGGCGAGCGTGCCGCACGATTTGAGATCGTCGAAGGCGATGACCTCCGCGCGGATGAAGCCGCGCTCAAAATCGGAGTGAATCTTGCCGGCTGCCTGGGGCGCTTTGGTGCCGTTTTTGATGGTCCAGGCGCGGCACTCATCAGAGCCTGCCGTGAGGAAGGAAATCAGACCCAGCAAACTGTAGCTGCACTGAATCAGCCGGTCCAGACCGGACTCCTGTAAGCCAAGCTCCTCCATGAACATTGCCTTTTCCTCGGGATCGTCCAGCTCGGCGATATCCGCTTCAAGCTTTGCACAGATGGGAAGCACCTGGCTGCCCTCGGACTCGGCGAGCTTTTTGACCGCCATGTAATGCTTGCTGGATTCAGGGTCATTTACCTCGTTTTCACCGAGGTTTGCGGCATAGATTGTCTTGCGGAGCGTCAGAAGGTCACTCGTTGCGATCATGGCAGCATCGTCGTCCGAGCATTCAAATGTACGCGCGAGGTTGCCCTCGTTCATATAGTCGCGCAGCGCGGTAAAGACGTCTGCTTCGTGGTTGAAGCGCTTGTCGCCGCCCTTGGCGTTTTTCTGCGCCTTGTCAATGCGGCGGTCGATCATTTCCAGATCCGCCATAATCAGCTCGGTGTTGATGATTTCAATGTCGCGCAGCGGGTCGGTCGAGCCCTCGACGTGGGTGACGTTGGGGTCTTCAAAGCAGCGCACGACGTGGACAATCGCATCGCAGCCGCGGATGTTGGACAGAAATTTGTTGCCCAGACCTTCGCCCTTCGACGCGCCCTTCACGAGACCTGCGATGTCGACGAACTCAATGACGGCGGGGGTGAACTTCTTTGGGTTGTGCTGGTCGCGCAGCCACTCGAGCCGCTTGTCCGGCACGGACACAACGCCGACATTGGGGTCGATGGTGCAGAAGGCGTAGTTGTCCGCTGCAACGCCGGCGTTGGTGATGGCATTGAAAAGCGTGGATTTGCCGACATTCGGCAAGCCAACGATACCTAATTTCATATATCTCTACATCTCCTTAAAAAGTCTTGATTTATCAA
>CALERM010000218.1 GCA_937907715.1 uncultured Clostridia bacterium | reverse complement strand
AGTCTCTGCGCGAGGAAAGTCTGAAGGTCTATGCCGCGCTCAAAACCGGTACGCTTAACGACGCGCAGAAGGCGGTCTCCATGATCGTCGGGCGCGATACGGAACGGCTCGATGAAAAAGGCGTTGCGCGCGCGGCGGTCGAAACCGTGGCGGAAAACACGTCCGACGGGGTCATTGCGCCGCTTTTTTATCTCGCGCTCGGCGGCGCCGGACTCGGCTTTTTCTATAAGGCGGTCAACACGATGGACTCCATGCTCGGCTATGTCGAGCCGCCCTACAAAAACGTCGGCTTGATTCCGGCAAAGATGGACGATGCGTTCAATTTCATCCCCGCACGGCTTTCGGCGCTTTTCCTGCTGGCGGCGGGCGCACTTTTGCACCTGGACGTCAAAAACGGCTGGCGGGTATTCAGGCGCGACCGCTACAAGCACGCAAGCCCCAACTCCGCGCAGACGGAGTCGGTCTGCGCCGGGCTTCTGGGGCTGCGGCTGGCAGGCGATGCGTGGTACCACGGGGTGCTGCACAAAAAGGACTTCATCGGAGACGCAAAGCGGGAAATTTCCCCGGAGGATATTCCGCGCGCGTGCCGTCTGATGTACGCGGCGGCAGCGCTGGCGCTGTTCGTCTGCGCGGCAGTCAAAGCCATTCTGATTTTCTGAGGAGCCGCTATGCTATATGAAACGCAAAACCCGCACGGCGGCGATGTCTACGGCGCGGAAATCCGGCTCGATTTTTCGTCGAACGTCAACCCGCTCGGTCCGCCGCCGTCCGTGCTTTCCGCGATGCAGCGCGCCTGCGCGCAGGTGCGGCAGTATCCGGACCCCTATTGCAGAGCCCTTACCCGCGCAATTGCCGCGCACGAAGGCGTGCCGGAGTGCAGCATTCTGTGCGGCGCGGGCGCGGCGGAACTGATCTATGCGTACTGTGATGCGCTGCGCCCGAAAAAAATCGCGGAGCTGGCTCCGACGTTTCTGGAGTACAGCGCCGCAGCAGCGCACTTTGGGGCAAGCGTTGCGCGCTTTTCGCTCAGCGCCCCGGACTTTTCGCCGGACGAAGCGCTTCTTTCGTTTTTAGAGTTGGAAAAGCCGGACGCGCTGTTTCTCTGCACGCCCAACAACCCCACCGGAAAAGCCTTCCCGCGCGCGCTTCTGGAGGCGGTCCTGCGGCAATGCAAAAAGCAGCGCACGCACGTGCTGCTCGACGAGTGCTTTCTTGATTTTACGGACGAAAAAAGTGCGCGCGATCTACTGCCGCAGTTTGAAAACCTTCTGATTTTGAAGGCGTTTACCAAAAACTTTGCCCTTGCCGGCGCGCGCGTGGGCTACTGCCTGACGGAAAACCGCACGCTGCTGCGCAAAATGTCCCGAAGCTGCCAGCCGTGGAACGTCTCCTTGCCCGCGCAGGCAGCAGGCGTCGCCGCTCTGCAGGAATGGTCCTGGGTCTTGCGGGCGCGGGAAATCGTGCGCGACGAGCGGACGTTTCTTTCGCAGGCGCTTCCTCGCCTCGACGTTTTGGTCTGCCCGTCGGAGGCAAATTACCTGCTGCTGCGCGCGCCGGTCGGACTGGACACGGCGCTTCTGCGGCGCGGCATCGCCATCCGCAATTGCGAAAATTACCCGGGGCTCGGTCCCGGCTGGTACCGCATCGCGGTCCGGCTGCACGAAGAAAACGAGGCGCTGCTGGAAACCATGCAGCGCGTGACGGAGGAAATGCCATGGCACGAAACATCATGATTCAGGGCACCATGTCCAACGCCGGTAAGAGTCTTCTGTGCGCCGCGCTCTGCCGGATCTTCCGGCAGGACGGTCTGCGCGTTGCGCCCTTCAAAAGCCAGAACATGGCGCTCAACTCGTTTATCACCGCCTCCGGCGGCGAGATGGGGCGAGCGCAGGTTGTGCAGGCGGAGGCTGCCGGCATCGCGCCTGATGTGCGCATGAACCCGGTTCTGCTCAAGCCGACCACCGACGTCGGCAGTCAGGTGATTGTAAACGGGCAGGTGCTTGGCAACATGCGCGCGATGGAGTATTACCGGCGCAAGCGGGAGCTTCTTCCCGCGGTGCTGGAGGCTTATAACTCTCTCGCGGCGGAATACGACGTGCTTGTCATCGAGGGCGCAGGAAGCCCGGCGGAAATCAACCTCAAGCAGGACGATTTTGTGAACATGGGGCTTGCAAAGCTGGTAGATGCGCCGGTGCTGCTCGTTGGGGATATCGACCGCGGCGGCGTCTTTGCCCAGCTCTACGGCACGGTCGCGCTGCTGGAGGAAGACGAGCGCGCGCGCATCAAGGGTCTCATCGTCAATAAATTCCGCGGCGACGCCTCAATTCTGGAGCCAGGGCTTCGCCAGCTGGAAGCGCTCTGCGGCATTCCGGTGGCGGGCGTCGTGCCGTATACGAACGTGGACATCGACGACGAAGACAGCCTTTCCGAACGCTTTACCAAAAAGACCGCGCGGAAGCTTCTGGACCTTGCCGTCATTCGTCTGCCGCGCATTTCGAACTTCACCGACTTTTCTCCCTTTGAACGCTTCGACGGTGTTTCTCTTCGCTATATTGACCGGGTTTCCGATCTCGGCGCGCCGGACATGCTTCTGCTGCCCGGCACCAAAAGCACAATTGCGGACCTCCAGTGGCTGCGCCAGAGCGGTCTGGAGGCGGCGATTCTGAAAGAAGCGGCGCGAGGGACGCTCATTTTCGGCGTCTGCGGCGGCTATCAGATGCTGGGGCAATCTGTTTCGGACCCCGGCGGCGTAGAAGCGGCAGGCGTCACACAAATCCGCGGCATGGAGCTTCTTCCCATGGACACGGTCTTTCACGGCGAGAAGGTCCAGACGCAGACGAAGGGCGTCTTTTCCGGCATTACGGGGCTTCTTTCCGGGCTGAACGGTCTTTCCTATACCGGCTACGAGATTCACATGGGAAGAAGCCAGGCGCACCTTCCGCCGCTCACCGGCTCCGGCAATGTTTACGGCAGCTATGTCCACGGTGTTTTTGACGCGCCGGGCGTGGCAGACGCAATTCTGCGGGCGCTGTGTAAAAAGCGCGGGCTGGACGCTTCCGTCCTCGGTGCGTTTGACGCTGCCGCTTATAAGACCCAACAGTACGATCTGCTGGCAGACGCTGTGCGCGCGGGGCTCGATATGGACCTCGTCTACCGCGCACTGCGCCGCGAGCTTTAGTATCCAATGGTTTTCCGGCGCGATTGCGCCTGTGCGATAACGAAACACTGTAAAAGACGCAGGGCACGCCTCGCTCTGCGTCTTTTTTGCAAAAAACCGGCTTTCCCCTTGCAGGCGGCGTTCCGGCGTGCTAAAAGAAAGCTGCTGCAGATGCGGCGTTTTCACCGTCCATCGGTTAGAATGCTCTAACTCATAATTCCGGCGGCATTCCGCTTTTCAAAGGAGACCCGCTATGGACCGAAAACAAACCATTCAGAACGCCTACCGCCTGACCGGCTCCAACAGCTTTTACGACGGCATGATCACCTGCTCCACCCTTCCGGGAAAAGTCATCTGCCGTCTTGTGTGGGCAATGAACCGCGCAGAATGTGAAGACTATCTGGCGCAGGCGCTTTCCGGCGTTCCGGAGTCGTTTTCCGGCAGACTTCTGGAGGTCCCGGTCGGAACGGGCGTTCTGACCATGCCGCTTTACAAGACGCTCCCCAGGGCGCAGATTGCCTGCCTCGACTACTCGCCCGACATGATGGCGCAGGCGCAGGAAAAAGCGGCGCAGCTCAAGCTTTCCAACGTCTCGTTTCAACAGGGCGACGTGGGCGCGCTGCCGTTTGCGGACGAAAGCTTCGACATGACGAATTTCAGGCGGCGTTGCATGCATTTCAGCAGGAGCACGCCGAGACAGATGATAAACCGGCAGATTTGCCGGAGTCAGACGCTCCAAAGCAGATGCGTATTCTGGTCGTGGAACCCACCAAAGATCCGTATGTCAAGGAGATCGACGGCAGCTTGGCGAGCATGCAGGCTATTGTGGG
>CALERM010000217.1 GCA_937907715.1 uncultured Clostridia bacterium | reverse complement strand
CGCGCCACTGCGTCCATGTTGATGCCCGCCTTTGTCGAGCCGACATTTACGCTCGAGCAGACCAGATCCGTCTGCGCCAGCGCCTGCGGAATCGCGCGCAGCAGCTTTTCATCGCCTGAGGTAAAGCCCTTCTGCACCAGCGCGGAAAAGCCGCCAATAAAGTCGACGCCGCATGTTTTTGCAGCCCTGTCCATCGTAAGGGCAAAGGGCACAAAGTCCTCTGTCTGACAGCTTCCGGCGACAAGTGCCATCGGCGTGACGGAGATGCGCTTGTTGACAATCGGAATGCCGAACTCGCGTTCGATGGACTCGCCCGTCCGGACGAGGTTTTCTGCCTTATGGCAGATTTTATCGTAAATTTTTTCGCAGCAGCGCCCGACGTCCTCGCTCGCACAATCGAGCAGCGAGATGCCCATCGTAATCGTGCGGATGTCTAGATGCTGCTTGTCGATCATGTCGATCGCGTCAATGACCTTCTGTAAACTCGGCATGGCGGCACCTCAAAGCTTATACATGGCGTCGAACATGTCCTCGCGCTGGATGCGGATAGAAAGAGGCTTTCCCTCCGTGCAGGTCTTCAGAAGCTCCGAAACCTCATCAAGCGGCTTGACGCAGCCGGACAGGTCCGTCACCAGCATCATGGTAAAAAAACCGTCCATGATCTTCTGGCTGATTTCAAGAATGTTGATGTTGCAGGCAGCAAGCTGGCTGCACACGTTCGCAATGATACCAACCTGGTCCTTGCCGACAATGGTCACAATTGCTTTCATTTGTCTCCTCCGCTTTTCTTCGGCGGGCAGTTTCTGCCCATTGCCGTAAAATCTTTCTCTATTATACTCATTTGCCTCCGGTACGGCAAGACGCCGTAACGCGAAAAATTGCCGAATTTTCCGCACTGCTCACAGCATTTTCTGCATGGTGCAACAAATTTCTCTTCCACTGCATCCTCCTGTCCGCGCTGCACGGAAAAGTGCCCTCCGGAGAATCCGGAGGGCACTTTGTCCCGCTGTCTGGTTTTATCGAAGTGCGCTCAGAACACTGTCCGGTACCTCAGGCATTTCCGCCTCCACAAAGGTGATATTCGCCGTAACATCGGCGCTTGCGCTTGTGAGCAGCACCTTCACCGAGCCGCCGCAGGAAATTCGAAGGCTTGCAACCGTGTCGTCTTCAATCGTAACCTCTGCGAAGCTGTCGGTAAAGTCAATTTCGAGCTTTTCCGCCTCCGGAGCGAGCGCTGCAAGAATGTCATCCATGGCGTCGCTGCCGATAAAGACGCGATAGGTATAGACGCCGTCCTGCTCTTCGCTTGTAAAATCGCCCTCTAAGCAGACAAGATAGACGATATCCAGAAGCTTTGCCGTTCCGGTCAGGCTGCGTGCATCGCTCGACGCCTCCTCGCCGTCTGCTGTGACAGCGCTTCCTGCGTCAGAGAAGAAGATGTTGAGACCGCTTTTGTTGATGCAGTTGACCGCCACGCCGTTTGACGTGCTGCGGTAATAGCGCAGGGTATTTTTCACAACAACCGGTCCGCAGTCGACCGACACGTCAAGATCTGCCGCAAGTGTCTGACGGGAAAACAGGTTCGACCAGCCGTTTATGAGCCGGAACAGATCGTCGGTAATCACAGGCAGTTCGCCGTCTGCATAGGTTTTGTCAAGGCTTTCCAGCACTGCGTCCGGCACAGAGCAATTCGCCGCCGCGTCAAACCCGTCGAGCGTCACGCACAGCTGGAACGGTGTCTGCGCCTGATCCTTCAGCGTGCCGGAGGCGGAGAGTGTGATTTTCTCCACGCTGCCGTTTTCCATGTGGACCTCTGCCGAGAGCGTCTGTCCGTCCGGGAGTCTGCCGCCCGTTTCTGGCAGGAGAAGCCCCACAAGCGTCTTCGCGCCATCGGCGTCCACACTCACGCCGTAGACGGTTTCGTCTCCGTTTTTGTCCGTTGTAAAGCTGGTCTGCTGATAGATTGACGCCAGATTCGACAGAATTGCGGAATAGTCCGGAAATTCGGACGTGAGCTGATACGCCGTGCCGTTTTCCAACACCACAAGGTTCTCCGCGTAATAAAGCGGCAGATCCTTGATGCCCACGCGCGTCACGCGGTGTCCGCCCGCTGTTTTCCGCTCGACACTTGCCGAAAGCTCAAAGGCTTCCTCGCCCACATCTGCGTCCAGCAGCAGGTTCATCGAAAGCTCCGGCGACTGGTTCAGCTCCGCCAGCGCCTGATAGGGCGCAAATTTACTGCGGATGACAAAGAAGTACACCGAAGCCGCCGCTGCCGCCAGCGCCAGAAGCATCAGAAGCACCGTCAGCCAGACCGGGAATTTTTTCTTCTTCGGCTGATCATCCGGGCTTTCCCCGTCTTCCGGCGTGCCCTGCGTCTTCCGGCGGCGCTTTGCCGCCTTCGAAAGCAGAATAATCACCAGCGCAATCAGTCCCAGAATCAGAATCACCAGAATCGTCCAGACCCACCAGATGTGAAGCACTGAAACGACCGCAATCTCCGCCTGCGAGCCGGAAATATCAAAGGTCAGATAGCTGCCGAACGTGTCTGCCTGCGCGCGCTTCCAGCCGCCGTCCTGCCGGACAAAGACCGCAAGGTTCCGCGTCGACTCGCTTGGCGAGAGGTAGTGCAGCGTGTGGACCGCTTCCCCGTCGTCCGGAATGCTCACGCTCCACTGCTCGACAATCTCCTTCGTGATCGGCGCGGAGAACCACGTGTACCACGGATTGACCGACATGTAATGGCTGACTGCCTCGGAAAGCCCCGCGCTGACCGGGCAAAGCCCGGAATTGGAAAGCGCCATCGTCTGTGCGGTCAGCTGCGCATCGGCATCATAGTCTCCGTCGACGAAGAATACCGGTCTTCCGCTGTCGCGCCGCACCTCGCCCGGAACGGTCGTCACATAGCGCGTATAGATTGCCGTCACAGTGGTGTCAAAGTGCAGGTCTGAAAGGTCCGTCACGTCCCACTGCCCGTAGTAGCCATCCTTTTCCGGAATGTCCGGGTAGATTGTTTCGTCAAACGAGTCGCCGTATTGGAAGGTCCGCACCTTCAGCGTTTCCTCGTCCGCCACGAAGCGAAGCTCCAGCTGACGCATGCCGTCCGGAACTGCCGGAACATCCAGCAGCGCTTCATAGCTGATCGGCTCTGCCTTGCCGGTCCGGCTCACGGTATCCAGACCCGAGAGCGTATCGGAAACAAAATAGTTATCGGCAAACTCTCCCGCGTCCGAGCCGGAGATTGCACCGGAGAATTGCGCAGCATCCGTAATTTTCACCATGCTGTAGCAGCCCGTCACGGTGCTGGAACTGCCCGATACCGTCTGCGCGGCGCCCGCGCCGACAATGCCGCCGACAAATTTAGAGCCCGAGAGCGTGCATTTTGCGTAGCTTTGCCGCACGGTCGAGCCGGTCTGACCGGCAATGCCTCCGACATAGTCGCCGGAATCACTCGCCACGCTTCCGAAGCCGCAGCTGTCGGTGATCAGCCCCAGATCCATACGCCCGCAGACGCCGCCCGCATAGCTGCGCTTGGACTTGACAGCGCCTTCATTCGTGCATTCCTGAATGACCGCCTTCAGTTCATACTGCCGCTTGTATTCCGCCGACAGATCACTTGTCACATCGTCCTCCGGGTCGTAGCTGTATTCAATTGCCATCGAGCCCGCAATGCCGCCGACGTTGATATCGCCGTCGACATACGCGCTGTTTTGGCAGCCGTGGACCTTGCCGAGGGTAATGAGATCCACATCGATGGCAGAGGCGTCTGTCACGATGTCCTTTGCATTGCTCGCCGCATCGGACACCGCCGTTTGCAGTGTATCTGTGACCTCGCCGAACTTTTTGTTGATCTGGCGCACATCGTCCGCCAGCTGCCCCGCCGCGCCGGAGAGCGCACCGTTGAGGCGGCTCAGCTGTCCGGAAATACCGCCGATGGCGGAGTTGAGATCGCCGAGATCGGGCGCAGCGACAATCTGTGCGTTGCCCGTGAGAAGCCCGCCGGCATTCAGATCGCTTCCGACATCAACGCCAATCGGAGAATTGTCAACCGAAACGCCTGCGCCTGCGCCGGAGCCGTGGTCAATCGAAACAGACCCGGGCTCGACCGAAATATCAAGACCGGAGCCGTGTCCCGCTTCGCCGTCTACGGAAACGCTCGGGGGCGTCACCGTAATACCGGCAGAGCCGTTTGCTCCGCCCTGCCCTTCCAGAGAGCCGTTGGCATCGATGTTGACCTTGAGATCGCTTGCCGCGTCCGCCGCGTTTTTCACATAATTGGACATGCCGCCGAGGCTGGACGTAATGCTGCCCGCGCCGCCCTCCGCGTCATCCGCCGCCTTGTCGACGAGGCTGCTGAGCTCGCCCAGCTGCGTCTGCAATTTGGAGAGCGTACTCTCCGAGAGCTGCATCTCGATATAGGGCTCCATCTGCCCCGTAATGCCGCCGACGTCCTTTCGTCCGTAGACCGCGCCTGTGTTCTGGCAGGCGGTAATGTAGCCGCAGCTTCTTCCGGCGATGCCGCCGACATTATAGCCCACGTGCTGATAGCCAACAATCGCGCGGTTTTCGCAGGCGCGGATGGTGCCTGCGTTGTAGCCCGCAATGCCGCCGGTATCGTAGGACGAGAGCAGCGTGTCGCCGGTGGTGAGCTTCGTCATATCGAGCGAAAAATCGAGGTTCACATTTTCAAGCGAGATCGCCTGGTCGCCGCTGACGGTATTGACGTACGCGCCGTTGACGCAGTCAATGATCTTGCCGCGGTTGCTGCCCGCAATGCCGCCGGTCATTTTGCTGCCGGTGACCGCACCGCTGGATTTCGACGTGCGAATCACGCCGTTTGCCGTGTTTTCGCCAACCAGTCCGCCGGTCGTGCTGCTGCCGGAAACGCTGCCGGAGAACGAGCAGTTTTCAATCTCGCCCTCGTTGCGCCCGGCAAGACCGCCTGCCGCCTCGCAGGCGCTCGATGCGCTTACGCTGCCGCTGACGTTCAGGTCCTCAATGCGCGCGCCTTCCAGTACCCGCTGGAAAAGCCCCGCCACGGAAAGCCCTTCGGAAAGGCTCAGACCGCTGATGGTATAGCCATTTCCATGGAAGGTGCCGCTGAAGCTCGCAATCGGAGAAAACGCGACGCCCTCTAAAGAAATATCATTTTCCAACTCGACCGTCAGGTTTTCGGACCATGTGTCGAGCCTGCAATTGGCGGAAAACCCGACCAGCTCCTCCGCCGTGGAGATCGAAATCGTTTCTTCGTCCGCGTCCGCGGCAAACGCAGTCGCCACAAGGCTCAGAAGAAGCCCCAGCGTCAGCGCAAGCGCCGATATCCTTTGAAAAAGCTTATTCATGCTCCTGCGCCTCCTTTCCCGCATCCTGCGCACCATCGGATGCGCTCGCCGCGTCGTCCGGAGGCGTATCGTCCGGCGCAGAATCTGCATCATCCTCCGCAGAGCCGGAAATCACGTTCAAATCGACGTCGCCGTCGACCATCGCGCAGATCTGCCCGCGCACCGTGCCGTGAATCTGCCCGCGGACCATACCGTTGACGAAGACCTTGCCGGAGAGTGCTTTGTGTTCGCCCACGCCAACGCCCGGCATGGAGAACGAGGTCTTGTCGATGAAGGCGGTGCCGACCAGCAGGATCTGCGGCAGAACGAACAGAACCAGGAAAATGGAAATCACCGTGCCGCGTCCCAGACTCTCGCCGATACCGGCAATAACCGGCTCGGATGTGAGGTTTCCGATCAAAAAACCGGAGATTGCAAGAATCGAGCCGGAGGTAATGATTGTCGGGAAGGCAAAGTTGAGCGTCTCGATGATCGCCTCCCGGCGGGGCATCCCGACTTTCAGTTCCTGATAGCGGCTGCCGATGACGATGGCGTAGTCGATGTTTGCGCCCATCTGAATCGAGCTGACAATCAGGTAGCCCAGGAAGAAGAGGTATTTGCCCGAAATGGTCGGGAACGAGAAGTTGATCCAGATACTGCCCTCGATGACAAGAATCAGCAGCAGCGGCATACCGGCGGAGTTGAAGGTAAACAGCAGCACCACCAGCACGATCAGGACCGACACGATGCTCACAACCGTGTTATCCACTGCGAAGGACTTTTCGAAGTCATACTCGTTCGTCGAATCGCCGGCTAAGTACACATCCCCGTCCGGATAATAGCTTCTGGCAATTTCCAGAATCTTGTCGGTAAATTTGTAGGTTTCGTCGCCGCTCACCGGAAGCGTCAGATAAATGAGCATGCGGCTGTAGGTATCGCCCTGCAGCTGGTTTTTTGCGCTCTGCATCTGTACCTGCGCCTCATGGAGCATGTCGGTCTGCTCGTCGCTGAGGGTTACAATGCCGGAGTCGACCTTGTCGCAGACATACAGGAACATGTCAATGAGTGGTACCTTGTAGGTCGCGATGTTTCCGACCAGCTCGCCGTAGTTTTCGTTTTCTGCCGCATAGGCAGCATAGACAACCTGCGCCGCCTCATAATCCAGCCCCGCAAGCTCCGCAAACTGCCGGGGCGTCAGCTTGTCGGCAAGCTTGTAGCCGTCGAGCGCGTCGACATTTGCAAGGCCCATCGTATAGTCAACCTCATCGTAGCTTTCCAGCTCCTTGAGAAGCTGCGCCTCTTTTTCGTAGTCGCCCTTCGGAACGACGAGCGCCATCATGTTGCTGCTTGAGAAATTGTCCTCAATCATGTTTTCGGCAATCTGCGTCTCATTGAGCTTCGGGGGCGTCAGAACGCTGTAGCCGTAGGCATACGGGCAGTTGTTGGAAAGCCGGAAGGCGAAAAACAGCACAACGGCAAAAATAATCGGAACGATGTGCCGCGTGGCATAGTCATACGCGCCGACAAACGGAATCTTCGGCACGAAGCTCTTGTGCCCCGTCCGGTCAATCAGCGGACCGAAGAGCATCAGAAGCCCCGGCATGACGACGAACGCGGAAAGCAGCGCAAAGCCGATCGACTTGATCAGGCAGATTGCCATGTCTGGCCCGAGCTTGAACTGCATGAACAGCATCGCAACCAGACCGCCAATTGTGGTAAGACTGCTTGCGCCGATCTCCGGAATCGACTTGCTGAGTGCCAGAATGACCGCCTCACGAATGGGAAGCGTCTTGTGTTCTTCTTTAAAGCGGTTACAGAAGATAATCGCGTAGTCGATGGAAAGACCCAACTGCAGAATGCTCGTGACAGAGTTTGAAACAAATGAAATTTTGCCCAGCAGGTAGTTGGTGCCCTGGTTGACGATCAAGCCTACGCCGAACGTCAGAATCAGAACCGGCACCTCGCCGAAGGTCTCGGAGGTAAACAGCAGCACCGCCACAATGACAATTGCGACATAGACCATGATCATGTTGATCTCGCGCTCAATGGTTTCCGCCTGCGCGTTTCCGAGATCCGTCTTGACGTAGACATCCTGTCCGGATAAGTACTCCTTCACCTTGTCCAGCGATTCCAGGCATGCATCGTCCGTCTCGTCGTAGTCAAAGGTGATACTGAACAGTGCCGAGGCATTGTTGTAGTGGTCAGTCGTATCGTCAAAGCTGATCGACTGCACGCCGCGGATTTCCTTGAGATCGTCCAGCATGCTTTCCGCGTCGGCATAGGAGATATTTGCCACCATGACCTCCGCCGTACCGTAGGTTGTGAACTCCCCTTCCATGACGTTCAGCGCCTTTTTCGTCTCAGAATCCTCCGGCAGATAGAACGTCAGATCGTTCTCCACCTCGACCCAGCCGCGGGAGAACATGGAGAAAATGACCAGAATGATGGTAATCAGGAAAAACAGATTGCGTTTGTCCACAATGAACGTCGCAAGCTTCACCATAAAACTCTCGCCGCCGGACGAAACGCTGTTCGGTTGCTTTGCCATGCACCAGACTCCTTCCTATGGATTTTTAACCACGCCGTCCACGTTTCCATCACGCAAACAGCCGACCCACTCTTTCCCCTTTGCAAAGAGCGCGCCGCAAAAGCCTTTATCTTAGTCTGGAATATACCACGTTCTGCCTCAAAAAACAAGTAAAGAAAACCATTTCAGCGAAAGTTCAGAATTTTGTAACTTTTCTGATTATTATGTGAAAAAATCCTTGTAGAATAATTTGGAACTTTCGGAAATAATTTTGCGTTACCCACTCCGTGCAAAGCCGCTGCCGGGGGCATTGAGCAGAATTTCGATTTTTCAAAAAATACCGGACATACCGGTGCTTTCATTGTGCAAACTAAGCGCGAGGTGAAGCGCATGTCTCAGAAACCATCTTCCAAAAAGCCTGTCAACCTGCCTCCGGCAAAAACCTTCCCCTACTCTGCTGCCCCAATGGTCAACCATTTCCCTGGGAACGCCGAGGACTGCTTCGACATGGTCAATCAGTACGGCACGTATGAAATCCAGCGAACCGCCGACACGGGAAACTTCTTCCCTGCCATCGCGCAGGGTCTTCCGAAGAACGCCCACTTCAAAATCGGCAGAACCGAACTGGATCAAACGGCAAAAGAGTAAAAAAGCTCCCCCCAGCTATGCCGGGGGGAGCTTTTTATTCTAAGCCCAGGTTTCCCAGATCTCCGGGCAGTAGCCCACAGTCGCCTGCTTTCCGTTGCGGACGACGGGCGTTTTCATGAGCCTCGGATTGTCGAAGACCTTGTCCTCCTTCGCCGTTTTGTCATCCATGTAGCGCATAAGGTCAATCTCCGGCGCCTTCTGATCCCAGTCAATGAGCCTGTCAATACCGCCTACGGCGCGCAGGACGCTGTCAAACTCGCCGCCTGACATGCCATAGCGCAGCAGATCGACCGACTGGTATCTGATTCTGCGCTCCTTGAACCAGCGCTCGGCTTTTTTCGTGTCGAAGCACCTGTTCTTTCCAAAAATCTGGATGTTCATCTTACTCCTCCAGCATCTCGTCCGCTTCCGCCATCGTGTCGGCAGAAAACAGGAACTCGCCTCTTGCCGAATAAACCTCAATATGACCTCTGACATACTCCATCCGATATTCCATCACATACAGCTCCCTTCGCTTTCTGGTGACAGTATATCATATGGTATGTCCCATAATCAGGACTCTTTGCCGCCTGGTCAATTTTTTTCAGAACCAGCCCTCCGCCTCGCTGCGCCAGAGCGCCGTCAGGGTCAGATTTTCCTCCACGCGCGTGTTCTCGTCAATCACCACGCCGTCGTCTGTAACCCAGCCGAAAAATTCATCGTCGTCGCAGCTCGCCTCGAACATCGGGTCATAGTAGCTGCCCGTCTCGTAGACCGCGACGTCTACCTCCAAAGAGCCCTTTTCGGTCTGGAAGATGACATAGCTGAAGCCGTCGGTGTTTCTGCCGTCATAGTCGCCGTAGAAGAAGAGCTTCAGCTCCTTGAGCCGCCGTTCGATCAGCCCATCGTGAATTTCCGTGCCGGAGCTGCCGGTCACATGGCACCAGATGCCAAACGCCGAGGCAAATTCATTGACGCTGTAATTACCGGAAATGAGAAGCGAAGCAAGCCTGCTCTGGCTCTTTTCGCGCATCCAGTAGTCGCCGTTGTTGTATGTAAACGACACCAGCGCGTCATACTCCTGATCTGTCAGTCGGATGCCGTTTTTGTCGAGGAAGTCGTCGAGCTTTTCTTCAAATCCCTGCAGCCGCTTGCGAAGCAGCCTGTCCGCCTGCTTTTCGGTGATGCCGTCGGGGTACTCGTCTTTTTCGCAGTAGCTGCCGTAGCCGATGGAATACTGCTGATAGTCCCAGTATGCCTTCGCGGTGAAGCCCTCGCGCGCCTTGATGAACTCGACGCCCGCGTCTGTGGTGCGCAGTTCGATTGGCTCGTCGCTATCTAGGTCCTCCGGGTCCTCCGGATTTTCGTCCAAGCCGCCGCCGCTGATCTCTAAGCGATAGGCATAAATCCGACTGACAATGGCGGAGAGCTCCGCGCGGGTCAAAGAGCCGTTCGGGCGGAACGTTCCGTCCGGATAGCCGCCGATGATGCCAATTTCGCTGAGCGCCTGCACGCTGTCGTCATTCGTATCGGAAAACTTCTGCTGCGCGTCCTGCCGCGTCACGCCGAGCGCGCGCGCCGAGACCTTCGCTGTCAGAAGCCGGCTCATGCTGACATCCAGATCAGTGATTTCGCCGCGCTCCAGAATGCCCGCTTCCAGCGCAAAGTTGAGGTAGCCGCGCGCCCAATGGCTCTGAACCGCCTCCGGCTCTGCATAGCCTGCGGCAAGAATGATCATTTTGAGTGCCTGACCGGTTGTGACCGTTTCCTCCGGACGGAACGTGCCGTCCGGGAAGCCGCCGATGATGCCGTTGCGGTAGAGATACATCACATCGTCATACGACCAGTGCTCCATCGTCACGTCCGGGAAGACGTTCTCCTGCTGGTCCTGCCAGAAATATTCCTCCTGCGACGCATCGTACCAGCCGTCGCCCTCGTCCGCGGAAGCTGCCGCAGAAAAGGCGGCAAGCAGCATAACGGCAAGCAGCAGGCGAAGAGCCCATCGTTTCGACATCTGTGTGCGCTCCTTTCTGAGTGAAACCGGGTTTGCCCGGAGTGATTACAAAATTTATACAAGTATAGCAGAAAGAATGACAAAATGCAACCTCCCGGGAGATTTTTCCGGGAGGCTGTCTCGTTATTCCCTTAAATTCTCTGCTCGAGCCACGAAAGAATGTCTGCATAGACCTCTGTCCGGTTGACCTCGTTGAGCATCTCATGCCTTCCTTCCGGATACAGACGGATGGTCACATTCTTGAGACCTGCGCGCTTGAACGCATCGATGCAGGCAAGCACGCCTTCTCCCATCGCGCCGACAGGGTCCTGCATGCCGGAGACGAACAGCACCGGAAGCGCCTTGTCCATCTTCGCAAGATTCTCCTTCTTCTGGTTCATCGAAATGCCCGTCAGCATGTCGCGCGTCAGACCAACTGTCGCGTCGAAGCCGCACAGTTCATCGTTCGTATACGCATCAACGACCGCAGGATCCGAGCAGATCCAGTCGTTCGGCGTCCGGTTGGGCTTGAACTTCTTATTATAGGCGCCGAATATCAGCTCCTTGAGAAGCCTGCTGCAGCCGGTTTCCCCGATACGAAGCTGTTCGAGTCTGCAGAGCGCCAGCCCCGCGCGCAGCGCCGCCTCCGGCTGCCAGCCGGTGCCGGAAATGATCGCGCCGGAAAGCTCGCCGGGATACGTATACAGATACGTGCGCAGCAGAAAAGAGCCCATGCTGTGCCCCAGCATCAGATACGGCAGCGCCGGATAGCGCCGCTTCATCTCTTCATAGAGCGTCCGCTCGTCTGCCACCGCAGACAGCCAGCCGCCCGAAAAATAGCCGTAGATGCCGCCCGCTTCGACGGAAAGCCCGTGTCCCATATGATCATCTGCGCAGACAACAAAGCCGCGCTGCGTCAGAAACCGCGCAAAATGATCATACCGCCCGATATGTTCGGCAATACCGTGGATGATCTGCACCACCGCACGCGGCGCACATTCCGGCTCCCAGAGCGCGCAGTGCATGCGTCCGGCGCCGTTGGATGCAAGATAAAATTCTTCCATAAATTCCGTCCTTTCGCCAATCAGTCCAAATTATTGTACATACTATCTGCTATGATGGTCTCAGAGCAAAGGAGGTACTTTTATGCAGAACCATCGTATCATTTCATTATACCCCGAAACCGCGGGCGAATGCCTGACCGGCCGCACCTTCCGCCGCAGGCGCGCCGCAAACTTCCGCCTGCTTGCCGACATCGTCGATCTGACCGTAACAGCCGCCATCGGCGTCGGCGTTCTGGTTTGCTTCGGGCTGGTGTTCACCATGCTGTGACGTCTTACTCCGCATCAAATGCGGCAAGCAATTCTTCGATCGTCTGCCGCCTGCGGATGCAGCGGACATCCCCGCCCTGCTCCAGCAAAAATTCCGCGCAGCCGGGGCTTCCGCCATAATTGCTGGCAAAGCTTCTTCCGTCCGCGCCTGCATCGCAGATGAGAACGCATTCTCCGAGCTTGAGATCCGGCAGGACGCATGTTCCGGGGAAATGATCGCGCAGATCGCAAAGCGACCCTGCCACGCGCACCATCCGCTTCGGTCGGCTCTCCGGCACAAGCGGCGCCATCAGCCGGTGCGTTGCGCCAAAGGCAATTTCCCGCAGAAACTGCGCGCAGTCTGCGTCCAGAACCACAACCGGCTTTTGCTGCGGCTTGACGGCAAGCACTCTCGTCAACAGCACGCCAGCCTTCGCCGCCAGAATTCTCCCCGCAGCAAACAGCAGATCTGGGCAAAGTCCCGCCGGCGTGAGAATTTCTTCGTATTTTTCCCGCGCGAAGTCGGACACTGCCTGCAAATCCGGTGTCTGCTCCGACAGGCGGTAGCTTACGCCGAGTCCGCCGCAGATCAGAACGCTCTGCACGCGAAGCCCCAGCTCCTGATGCAGCCTTACAGCAAGGCGCAAAAGCATCTCAAGCGCCGCCTGAAAGCGCGCAGGCTCCAGATCCTGATCGCGCAGGAAAACACAGGGGCTGATTGCCTCTGTTCCGCTGGCAAGAAAGCGCCGGCACATGGAAAAAAGCGCCGGAATGTCCATGCCGAGCTTGCTCTTTTCAAAGCTCCAGACCGTTCTTCCGTTCAGCCGCAGCTGACCGCCCGGATTGACGCTCAGAAAGACCCGTGCGGGCGGCTGCGGCGGAAGCGCATGCTCCCCATCCACCAGCTGCGCCGCACCGATGCGCCGGGCATAGCCGCAAGCTCTTTCGTCGATTGCGACGGGCGCATAGATGATTCTTTGTCCGTCCACGTCAGCCCGCCGCGAAAGCCGCAGCTCCGCCTCGCTCACGCAAAGCAGCTGCGCGCCCGCGTCCGCCAGAATCCGCAGGACAGCAGGATTCGGGTTCATTCGCACCGGAAAAACCGGTGCAAAGCCCGCATTCCACGAAAACGCCAGCCGAAGCTTCTCGCACGCTTCGCGCAGCGTCCTTTCATCATAGAGATAAAACGGCGTCGGCTGCTCCTGCAGGAGCCTGCGCAAAACCTTCGCGGGCACAAAGCTCACCTGCCCCGCGTCCTTGCGCGCCGTCATCGTTTGTTCTTCTCATAGAGAATCCGCAGACCCTTGAGAAGCAGATCGCGGTCGTAGCGAATCTCAGACCGGCACATTGGAAGCACGAAACGGGAAATGCCGCCCGTGGCGACAACGGTCGCCTTCATGCCGAGTTCCTCTTCCATGCGCTCGATCATGCCGTCGATCATGCATGCCGCGCCCAGCATGATGCCGCTTTGCATGCACTCGATGGTGTTGCGCCCGATCACATGCTTCGGCGCTTCGAGGCTGATACCGGGCAGCTGAGAGGTTCTCGTCGTCAGAACCTCCGAGGAGACCTTCACGCCCGGGCAGATGCTGCCGCCGAGGAAGGTTCCGGTCTGGTCGATTGCCATCATGGTCGTCGCGGTGCCCATGTCGATGATGATCACCGGCGCGGGATATTCGCGCAGTGCGGCGACCGCCGCGACGACCAGGTCGCTGCCGACCTGACCGGCGTTACCGCCTGCAATGTTCAGTCCTGTTTTAAGCCCCGGTCCCACAACCATCGGGCTGCGTCCGGTCAGCTTCATGACCGCCGTGCGCAGCGAGTTCAGAACCGGCGGTACGACGGACGAAATAATCACGCCCTCGATTTCATCCGCCTTCCGATCGTAGAGCGCCAGCACACCCTTGAGGTCCATCCAGTACTGGTCGGACGTTTTGACAAGATCGGTGGCAAGCCGCAGCTCATGGAGAATCTTTTCTCCCTCGATGCAGCCGATGACAATGTTGGTATTGCCGATATCAATTGCTAAAAGCATATGGTTCCTCCAAAACTGCCGACGGGCAGTTATTTTTCATCTGAAAGCGTTTTGAGCGTGCATGTGACATTGCCGTCTCGCACCTCTACCACGCCGTAGCAGTCGTTTTTTGCCGCGCCGGGGTTCAGATACCACACGCCGCCGTCCTGCTCGCAGAGCGCCCGGTGCGTGTGCCCGAACAGCGCCACCTGCGCGCCCACGCGGTTTGCTTCCAGCTTCAGCCGCGTCAGATTCGACTTCACACCGAATAAGTGCCCGTGCGTGAGAAAAAAGCGCACGCCGGCAAGCTCCGTGAGAATTGTCTCCGGCGCCTGCGCGCCAAAGTCGCAGTTGCCCCTGACCTCATAAAAATCGATCGTGTCGAGCGCATAGGAAAGCTCCTGCGCGTCAGAGACATGATCTCCCAGGTGGAAGATCACGTCCGGCTTTTCGAGCATTGCCGCGTCGTACATCGCACCGACGCAGCGGTGCGAATCAGATACCACAAGAATTTTCAAATCCGGTTCACCTTTCGCCAGCCCCCGCATAGAATACACAAGAACTTCTTTCAGGAGGCGGAATATGGACAATTCGTATCGTGAAAGCGAAGGTCTTCCCTTCACCAGGCAGCAGCTTGCCGCAGTCTTATCGTCCAGCGAAGGAAAGCAGCTTCTTTCTCTTCTCAGCCGCGACGGCGGTGCGGCGCTTCGTCAGGCGGCGCAGGCGCTCCAAAACGGCGACACGGAGCTTGCAAAAAGCATCGTCAGCCCTCTGATGCAGTCCGGTGAGGCGCAGGCTCTCATTGAGAAAATCAACGAACGCGCATGAGTGACGGCTCGCTGGAACAGGCGATCGGCGCTGTTTTGCAGGATCCGCAGCAGCTGCAGAAAATCCTGGCACTGGCGCAGACGCTCGGTCTTTCGCCGCCGGAAGCGCCCGCTGCGCCTCCGCCGCCCGATCAGCCAAAACCGGCAGCTGCCGCACCGTCTGCCGAACAAACGCCGGAGGACCGGAGCAGCGCGCTGCGCGCGCTTTTGCAGCAGGCGGGCAAGCTCGACCGACGGCAGGAAAACCTTCTCAACGCACTCAAGCCGTTTTTGAAGCCCGAACGCCGGGAAAAAGTGGACCGCGCGATGCAGGCGGCGAGAATTTCGCGTCTTGCCGGCGCTGCGCTGCGCGGTCGGGACCAGAAAGACCCGTGATGGGAGGCGATTGCATGTATAACCGATATACGCCCTCGCCGGACGGAACGTTCCAGCGCACCGTTGTGCCGGACGCGCCGCCGCCAAAGCCGCCGGAGCCGGAGGTACGCGCCTGCGCGCAGGAGCCTCCCCGCCCGCAGCCGCCGAAGCCGAAACCGCCGGTTTCTCCCCTGCCGCCGAAGCCGCCGGAAACCTGTATGCCAGCACCGCCTCCGCTTCAGCCCGCGCCTTGCTCGCCGGACCGACCGCTGCGAAGGCTTCTGCCGCGCGGCATCGACCCCGGCGATCTTCTGGTGCTGCTGGTGCTGCTTCTGGTTCTCATGGAGACAGACGAGGACGACACGCTGACAGTTTTACTGACCGTGGCAGCGGTTATGCTTCTGTAGAGAAAGCCTCCGTGCCATCCGGCAGGCAGAAGACACCCTCGAGCGATTCGTCGTTGTCCGGGAAGATCTCCAGCGCCGTCTGCTCCATCAGATAGACCAGCTCGCCGCTGACCGTCATTGTTTGTTTACATAACAACCCACTATCCAGACTCACCCAATAATCCTGCTGGCAGTCTCCGTCCTGCGCGCTGACATAGACGCAGTCAGAGGCTTGCTCGTCCAGCGTCACAAACGCTGCCTGCGTGAGCTGCGATTTTGCGTAGGAAAGAATTGCCTCATAGGTCGGCACACCGGCGAGGTTGTCCGTGCTGAGTCCTGCGCCGCGCGCAAGCTTCACCGGCTCCTGCTCGCCGTCATACCAGACATAGAGCGTGGTAGCGTCGGCAAGGACCGTCTTCGTTTCCAGCTCGTCTGTGATCTGTGCCTTCACGAGCTCTCCTTTGACCCACAGCTCCGCCGTCTGCGTGCGCTGCACATCGCCGGAGGTGATGACAATCTGCATGCTCTGGTGGTAGCTCGACGGGCGCAAGACGCTCTTTTCCAGAATACTCTGCACATTCTCGCACGAAACGGACGCAAGACTGTTCTGCGGCTGCTGCTCGCTTTCGGTCTGCTCCGGCGCGGGCGGCTCGGGCAGAACAATCGTCTGCGAGGACGCACTTTTTCTGCCGCTGAAGAAAAACACCAGCAGAATTGCCACCACCGTCACCGCAGCGACTGCGGCAAGCAGCAGCGGCTTTAAGTTTTTATGCTCGGGCTCCAAGGCGCGCCTCCTTCCGGTCCGCAGGTTTCAAACAGTTACTTCGCACAAAAGTCCGCGGGCTTTTCCTCCCGCAGTCCGAAGTGCCACAAAATTGCGTCCGCAATGCGCGCGCTGGCATGACCGTCGCCGTAGGGGTTGACGGCTTTTGCCATGCGCGCGTAAGCCTCCGGATGATCCAGAAGCTCGGACGCCATCGAGACAATCACGTTTTTTTCAACGCCTGCGAGCTTTGCCGTTCCCGCGGCAACCGCCTCGGGGCGCTCGGTCTCGCGCCGCATGACCAGCACGGGCTTTCCGAGCGCAGGCGCTTCCTCCTGAAGTCCGCCGGAATCGGTCATGACCATATAGCAGCGGGACATCAGATTGTGCATCTGCTCGACGTTCACCGGGTCGATCAGGTGAATCCGCGCATGTCCCCCCAGAATCGGGAACGCGCACTCGCGCACCACGGGGCTTAAATGCACCGGATAGACGACCTCGACATCCGGATGGCTGTTCACAACCTCTAAAATCGCGTGCATGATATCTTCCATGGGCTTGCCATAGTTTTCCCGTCTGTGGCAGGTTACGACAATCACACGCCGGTTTGCAAAATCGAGGTTGTCCAGCTCCGCAATACCAAAACGGAAGTTATCCGATACGGTGTAGCGCATCGCGTCGATCGCCGTATTGCCGGTGATGAAGACATCGCCCATGACTGCCTCGCGGCGCAGGTTCTCCGCATTCGCCTTCGTGGGCGAAAAATGCAGGTCCGCGATATCGCCCACCAGCGTCCGGTTCATTTCCTCCGGGAAGGGTGAATACTTGTCCCAGGTGCGAAGACCGGCTTCGACATGTCCGACCTTCACCTGATGGTAAAATGCTGCCAGCGCGCCTGCAAACGTCGTGGACGTGTCGCCGTGGACCAGAATGAGGTCCGGCTTGTTTTCCTCGAAGACCCGCTCCATGCCAAGAAGCGTCTTCGTCGTGATCGTGGAAAGCGTCTGCCGCTTTTCCATGATATTGAGGTCAAAATCCGCCTTGAGGTCGAAGATTTCCATCACGGAATCGAGCATCTCGCGGTGCTGACCGGTCAGGCAGATGTAGGATTCGATTTCCTCCCGGCGCTCCAGCTCCTTCACCAGCGGCGCCATCTTGATTGCCTCCGGCCGCGTGCCGAAGACGGACATCACTTTGATTTTACGCATGTGGTTCCTCCTGAGATGCAGAAGACGGATCTTCCGGTTTTTCAGGCTCGTCCTGTTCGGACGGGCTTTTCTGCGCAGGCTCCTGCGCGTTAAAGATCACGCGCATGCCGATTGCACCGACGACGAAAATCGTGCCGATCAGAATCAGCGCCTTAAGCTCGCCCGACGAGGTCAGCAGCACCGCCGCCAGGCCCAGAATCGCCGCGAGCATGTAGGAAATGGCAACCGCCTGCTTCTGCGAAAAGCCCATGTCGATGAGCCGGTGGTGGACATGCCCCCGGTCTGCCTTCATGGGGTTCTGCCCCTTGGCAATGCGGCGCAGGAAGGCAAAGCAGATGTCGAAAATCGGCACGCCGAGAATGAGAAACGGCACGGCAAAGGAAATAATCGCATACATCTTGAAAAGCCCCGTGACCGAGAGCGTCGCGAGAATGTAGCCCAGGAACGTCGCGCCGGTGTCTCCCATGAAGATCTTCGCCGGGTTCATGTTATACGGAATGAATCCCAGGCATGCCCCAAAAAGCGCCGCCAGAACGACCGCGACATTCGTCTCGGCAACCATGAGCGCAATGACTGTAATCGACGCCGTCGAGATGGCGGACACGCCGACCGCCAGACCGTCGAGTCCGTCGATCAGATTGACCGCGTTCGTAATCGCCACAATCCAGATAATCGTTATCGGATACGACCACCAGCCGAGGTTTAAGTATGTCATGCTGGAAAAGACGTTGGGGTTCGAGACGAACTGAATGACGCACCCATGGTACACCGCAATGCCCGCCGCCACGATCTGCACGATCAGCTTTGGAAGCGCCTTGAGCGCCATGATATCGTCCATCACGCCCAGCACGACGATCATCGTCGCGCCGAGCAGGATCCCCTGCATCTGCCGGTCGATCTTCGCAAAGACCAGAACGGACAGCAAAAACGCCAGAAAGATCGCCAGTCCCCCCAACCGCGGGATCGGCACCTTGTGCATCCGCCGGTTGTCCTTCGGCACGTCGATCGCGCCGACCTTATAGGCAAGGCTCTTGACCAGCGGCGTGGATAAAAACGATACCACTGCCGCCACGCCCATGGCCAGCAGCATGGTGATCGCAGTATGGCTGTTCATTCGCGCACACTCCCATCAGCGGGGCACAAAGCCCACCTTTTTGTATACCTTGCGCAGCGTCTTGTTGGCAAGGTAAGAGGCCTTCTCCGCGCCCTCTTTGTAGATCGACTCGAGATACGCCCTGTCGGAAAGAAGCTTTGTCGTCTCCTCGCGGATGGGCCGCATGAGCTCGACGACCGCTTCTCCCACCGCGGGCTTGAAAACGCCGTAGCCCTGGCCCGCAAATTCCTGCTCGGCCTGCTGCATCGTTTTGCCGGTCGCGGCGCAGTAGATGGTAAGAAGATTCGAAACGCCGGGCTTATTTTCCCGGTCATAGCGCACGGCGGTCTCGCAGTCGGTCACGGCGCGCTTGAATTTGCGCATGATGTCTTCCGGCTTGTCCATGATGTAGACGCAGCCGTCGGGGTCGGACTTGGACATCTTGTTCTCCGGCGCGCCCAGGCTCATGATGCGCGCGCCCATCTTCGGGATGAAGGGCTCGGGGAGCGTGAAGGTGTCGGGGAAGGAATTGTTGAAGCGGGAGGCAATGTCGCGGCAGAGCTCGACGTGCTGCTTCTGGTCTTCGCCCACGGGAACGAGGTCTGCCTGATAGACGAGAATGTCGGCGGCCATCAGGACCGGATAGGTAAAAAGGCCCGCCGTGATGTTGTCCGCGTGCTGCTGGGACTTCATCTTGAACTGCGTCATGCGCGAGAGCTCGCCGAACTGCGTGTAGCAGCCGAGGACCCAGCTGAGTTCTGCGTGCGCCGGCACATGGGACTGGATGAACATGATGTTTTTCTGCGGGTCCAGACCGCACGCAACGTACTGCGCAAGCTGCTCGAGGCTTCTTCTGCGAAGATCGGCCGGGACCTGCCGCACGGTGATGGCGTGCATATCGACGATGCAGTACAGGCAGTCATACTCGTCCTGAAGCGCCACCCAGTTTTTGATCGCGCCCATATAAGAGCCCAGCGTCAGATCGCCGCTCGGCTGAATGCCCGAAAAAATGCGTTTTTTCTGTTCCATGGTAATACCTTCTTTTCTGTAAATTTCCATAGTTGAGGCTATCTTATCACAAACCCGCAAATTTCGCAATCCGTCATTGACGGGCGGCGAAAAAAACTATATAGTATGTGAGAAAAGAATAAAACAACGGAGGAATCCACGATGGATTTTTTTGAAGAAATGGAAGCGCGCATTCCAAAGGGCGAGGTACGCACCCGCTTTGCTCCCAGCCCCACGGGCTACATGCACGTCGGCAATCTGAGAACCGCGCTCTACACCTGGCTCATCGCCCGGCGCTACGGCGGCAAGTTCATTCTCCGCATTGAAGACACCGATCAGGGCAGACTCATTGAGGGCGCGACGGACGTCATTTACCGTACCATGGCGGAGTGCGGCTTAACCCACGACGAAGGTCCCGACGTCGGCGGTCCCGTGGGACCCTATATCCAGTCGCAGCGGCGGGACCTCTTCGGAAAATACGCCAAGCTCCTGTGCAAAAAGGGCGGCGCATACTACTGCTTCTGCCAGAAGTCCGACGAGGAGTCTTCCGAGGAAAGCGACAGCAAGGAAATCAGGAAGCACGTCTGCGCCTGCCGGGACCTTCCGCTTGCCGAAGCGGAAGCGAGAGTCGCCGCCGGCGAACCGTTCGTCATCCGCCAGCGTATCCCGCAGGAGGGTACCACCACGTTCCATGACGTGTCCTTCGGCGACATTACGGTAGAAAACAAGGAGCTGGAGGACCAGGTGCTCTTAAAGTCCGACGGTCTTCCCACCTACAACTTTGCAAACGTCGTCGACGACCACCTGATGGGCATCACCCATGTCGTGCGCGGCAGCGAGTATCTGTCCTCGGCGCCGAAGTATAACCTGCTCTACGAAGCGTTCGGCTGGGATATTCCGACCTATGTCCACTGCTCGCCCGTCATGCGCGATGCACAGCACAAGATGTCCAAGCGCCATGGCGACCCCAGCTACGAGGACCTGATTGCACAGGGCTACCTCACGCCGGCAGTTCTCAACTACGTGGCGCTGCTCGGCTGGAGCCCGAAGGGCGAGAACGCAGAACGCGAATTCTTTACCCTTCCCGAGCTTGCCGAAATCTTTGAGATTTCCGGCATTTCGAAATCTCCGGCTGTCTTTGACATTGAAAAGCTGCGCTGGATGAACGCCGAGTATATGAAAAAGCTCACGCCGGACGAGTTCTTCGAGAAGGCCGAGCCGTGGCTCAAAAAGGCAATTTCCAACCCCGCGGTGAACCTTCGCCAGGTAGCGGCGCTGGTGCAGTCCCGGTGCGAGATTCTCTCCGATCTTCCCGCGCGCGTGGACTTTATTGACAAGCTGCCGGACTATGAGCCGGAACTCTACATTCACAAGAAGTCCAAGACGACTCTGGAGAATTCTCTGGAAACGCTCACGGCGCTGCTGCCCGTCTTGCAGGCGCAGGACGATTGGAGCAACGAAGCGCTTTATGAAAAGCTCGTTGCGGTCGCGCTCGAGCGCGGCGTGAAGAACTCCGTCATTCTCTGGCCGCTGCGCGTCGCCGTCTCCGGCAAGGCGTCTACCCCCGGCGGCGCGACTGAGCTGTGCGCGCTGCTCGGAAAAGAGGAATCGCTCAAGAGAATCGAAGCAGGCATTGCCCTTCTGCGCAAATAACTCCGGAAATACGGTAAAAACTCCGCCCGGTCGCCCGGACGGAGTTTTTTTCAGGTAGTCGTATTGGGAAGACCGAAGCTGACCGCGATTGCCGAGTCGACCTGGTTCATGACGCTCTCGTCCGCGTGTCCCATGTGTTCGCGCAGACGGCGCTTGTCAATGGTCCGGATCTGCTCAAGCAGCACGATCGAGTCCCGGCTCAGCCCCACATCATGACCGGAGAGGCTGATGTGCGTCGGAAGACGCGCCTTCCCCGTCTGGCTGGTAATCGCAGCGGCAATCACCGTCGGAGAATGCCGGTTGCCGGTATCGTTCTGTACAATCAGCACCGGGCGTGTGCCGCCCTGTTCGCTGCCCACAACCGGACTGAGGTCTGCATAGAAAATATCGCCTCGTTTTACGTTCGTATCCATTCGCTTCACACCCCGCGGAAAAATAAATCGCAATACGCTTGGAACTGCTGTTATTCTCCCACGCGAGGACCAGATTTATACGGTCCGCAAAGCTCTCAATTCATTCTATGCCGGATGCCGCCGGATGCTCAGACAATGTACTGCAGAATGCCGACCTGCTTGCCGTCCTTGTAATAGAAGCGCGGCACACGCTTGTTGACATCGCAGACGATTTCGTAATTGATTGTGCCAAGCATGTCTGCAATGCGCTCGCACGGCAGAAGCGTGCCGTCCTCATCATAGCCGAAAAGCGTCGCCGTGGTACCGACCTTTGCCTCTGGAATGTCAGAGATATCGACCATGCACATATCCATGCAGATTCTGCCGACGACGGGCGCTTCCTTGCCGCAGATGCGGAACGTAACGCGGTTGGACAGGAGGCGGCTCAGACCGTCTGCGTAGCCGATCGGGAGAACTGCGATGAGCTTGTCTTCCGGCGTCGTGTAGGTTCTGCCGTAGCTGATGGACTTTCCTGCCGCGATGGTGCGGATCTGCGCGATGGAGGTGCGCAGGCTCATCATCGGACGCAGGTCAATTTCGCCCACGGTGTCGGGCGACGGATGGAAGCCGTAGGTTGCAACGCCCGGACGGATCATATCCATCGCGTACTCGGGGCGCAGAATCGTCGCGCCGGAGTTGCAGCAGTGACGGATTTCCGGCTCGATGCCCTTCGATTTCATGAGATCGAGCATGTTCACAAAACGCTCGTACTGCAATTTTGTGAATGCCACGTCCTCCGGCTTTTTGGAGTCGGACACGCAGAAGTGCATGAAAACGCCCTCGATGTAAAGGTTCGGCAGCTGCGCGACCTCTACCAGCGCGGCAAGCGTCTGCTCAGGCTGGTCGGCAAAAAAGCCGAGGCGGGTCATGCCGGTGTCGATTTTCAGATGGACCGTCAGCCTGCGTCCGGTGCCCTCGAGCGCCTTGTTGAGATCCTTTGCATACTGAAGTCCGTGGACCTCCTGCGTGATGGACATCTCCGCTTCATCGGGCGCGTACTCAGGGGGCGTATAGCCGAGAATCAGAACCGGAAGATTCACACCGCCGCGGCGCAGCTGAATTGCCTCTTCGAGGTTGGAGACCGCCAGATACTCCGCGCCAAGCTCCTCCAGCGTCCGGCCGACCTGCACGGCGCCATGACCGTAGGCGTCCGCCTTTACAACGCCGAGAAATCTCGGTCCCTTTCCGACATGCGCGCGCAATGTCCGGTAATTATGCTCCAGATTGTCCAGCGAGATATCAGCCCATGTTCTTTTGAGTACTTTCATTGTTTGTCTCTGCCTTTCGTAATTTAAAATCTGTAACATCTATTTGCACGGTCGTATGACCGTCGCAGGAAAGCTCCGCGCGCATGGGCGCGCTGTCTGAAAACCAGGTATCCACGCGAATTTCGTCTTCTCCGTAGCCGCACAGATACGTCACATGCAAAGTCCCGTCTTCTGCACCGGAAAACCGGATATAGCCCGACCGCCACGCCTGCGCCAGACGCGCGGGCGCCGCCATCGGAGAAATGCCGAGCCCGGATAGTGTTCCGAATGCCGCTTCCGTATCGTCGAAGACCAGCTTTGCCTGCTCGCCTTCCACACGTGCGGAGATACCGGCAAGCGTCTCGGGTGCAAGAATCCGCATCTGCATGCCGCCGTCCGGGCTGTCCTCGCACAAGAGCGTAAAGCTGCACACGTAATCTTCAAAATCCGCCGTGATCTCCGCTTCAAAGCTGCACCCGTTTTCCAGCAGCGCCTGCCGGAAATCCAGCGCCTGCTGCGCCGGGTCTGCCTGTTTGCCGGCGCACGCGCAAAGAAGCGCCGGGATCGCCAGAAATAATACCGCCAGTTTGTTTCGCAAACGCCTCACCTGTTCATCGCAAAAGTCGCGGAAGGCGCTCGATGATATCCTCCGGAATCATGCCGTATTCGCCAATCTCCCGGGCGGCAAGATCTCCCGCAGCGCCGTGAAGCCAGGCGCCCGCTGCCGCCGCCTCGAGCGGCATCACATGCTGCCCCAGAAGCGAGGCAATGACGCCCGATAAAACGTCCCCGCTGCCGCCGGTCGCCATGCCGGGGTTTCCGGTCGTGTTGCGGTAGACGTTCAGCCCGTCGGTGATGATCGTCCGGTGTCCCTTCAAAAGGAGGACGGTCTTTGTCTGCGCCGCAAAGCGCATCGCCTCAAAAACCCGGTCCTTTGCCCCGGGATTGCCGCCGAGCCGTCGGAACTCGCCGTCGTGCGGCGTCAGAATCACCGGGCAGCTGCTTCCGCGCAGTACATCCATATGCGGCGCAATCAGGTTTATGCCGTCCGCGTCCAGAACGAGCGGCACGCGGCAATGTGCAAGCAGCCATTTTAAAAGCAGGAGCAGCTCCTTCGACTGCCCGACGCCGCAGCCAAATAAGACCGCGTCCATGTCAGGAAGCCTTTTTTCCAGCTCCCGGAACGCGGAAAACGAAAGCTTCCCATCTGCATCGCAGGCAAGCGGAAACACAACCGCGCTTGCGCTCGCACCGGCGCAGACCGAATAAATTGCCTCCGGCACGCCCAAATAGACGAGACCGCTTCCCGTCCGCAGCGCCGCCCGCGCCGCAAGCATTGCAGCGCCCGCAAGCCCTTTGGACCCGCACAGCAGAAGAAGCTTTCCAAAATCTCCCTTATACGCCAGCCGCGAACGCACCGGCAGCAGCGACCTTACCAGCGCACGCCCGGTGCGCTCCGCGGTCCAGACCGGCTTTGCCATTGCCCCGCCTCCCTTTTTTTGCAATTATTATACCGCAAAGCCAAAAAACAGTCAATTTTTAAGTTGCGAAATTCAAGCCTTTGTGCTAAGATACTTTCTGAAAAAAGCTGAGACCGGGTTGTCCGGCGCTTATTAAGGCAGCGACAGAGAGGACGGGGTGCTGGAAGCCGTCCGCTGCGAAGCGTTCGAGCGTTCCCCCGCGAGCTGAGGTCTGAACTGCCAGTAGGACTCTCCGGGTCGCTCCGTTACGGGCGTTGAGTGCGCTGTCAGGCGAATGCGGGTGGTACCGCGGAAGATCATGTCTTTCGTCCCCTTATGGGCGGGAGGCTATTTTTTACGCCTATCCGCGCAAAACTTATGTATTATCACAAGAAGGAGTTTTTGTTTTATGAAAGAGCAACTGGAAAAAATCCGGCAGGAAGCGTTAGACGCGCTCTCCAAGGCATCGGATACCAACGAGCTTGACGCGCTGCGCGTCCGCTTTCTGGGCAAGAAGGGCGAGCTGACCGGCGTTCTCAAGTCGATGGGCAAGCTCTCGGCAGAAGAGCGTCCCGTCATGGGTCAGGCAGCAAACAACGTCCGCGCGGCAATCGAGGAAAAGCTCGAAGAGGCGAAGACCGCCCTCAAGGCAAAGGCGCTGGAAGCGAAGCTGGAAGCAGAAGCCATCGACGTCACCATTCCCGGAGACCCCGTCCAGCTCGGACACCGCCACCCGATGAACAAGGCGCTCGACGAGGCAAAGGACCTGTTCATCTCCATGGGCTTCCGCGTGCTCGACGGTCCCGAGGTCGAGCTTGCCGATTATAACTTCACGCGCCTGAACATCGCCGAGAACCATCCCTCGCGCGACCGCAGCGACACGTTCTATATTACAGAGGACGAAAAGGTCCTGCTCCGCACGCAGACCAGCCCCATGCAGATCCGCGCGATGGACGAGATCAAAACGCCCC
>CALERM010000216.1 GCA_937907715.1 uncultured Clostridia bacterium | reverse complement strand
CTTTTGTCCCGGCATGGGCAGAAGAACCAAAGGAAATAACTCTTGCACGGGGCGAGCATTCCGCTCGCCCCGTTTTCCAAAACAGGACGTTTTTTTCTATCACGCCCAACGCTGCATGAGGCTGCGGGCATGAACTTACCGGAAGTGAGGATGAGAGTATTGAAGCGTAGAAGAGATCCAGCAGCAGTCAACAGCCGCCTGATCCGCCGCCCCATTCAGCGGATGTTCTGGCTGTTTCTGCTCCCGATGACGGCGGCGTTCTGCATCGGGTTCGTGTATCCGTTTTTGAAGGGTCTGTTTTTGTCCTTCTGCAAATTCAAGACGACCAGCAAGTGGACGTGGGTTGGCTTGAGCAATTATGTCAAGGCGTTCCACGACGAAAGCTTCCTGTATTCGTTCGGCTACACGGCGGTGTTTGCCATCGTGTCGCTGATCATCATCAACGTCCTTGCCTTTGCTGTCGCGTATGCGCTGACGCAGGGCATCAAGGGCACCAACGTGTTCCGGACGGTTTTTTTCATGCCGAATCTGATCGGCGGCATTGTGCTGGGCTATATTTGGAGCATGATCTTTGACGGCATTCTGAGCCATTACGGCACGTCGATTCTGCTTGATACAAAGCTCGGCTTCTGGGGCTTGATCATCCTCATGTGCTGGCAGCAGATCGGCTATATGATGATCATTTACATTGCGGGGCTGCAGGCGGTGCCGGAGGATATGCTCGAGGCGGCAAAAATCGACGGCGCCAGCAAGTGGCAGACGCTGTGGAAGGTCACGATTCCGAACGTCATGCCGTCGATTACGATCTGCATGTTCCTGACGCTGACCAACGGCTTCAAGCTCTTTGACCAGAACCTCGCGCTGACCGGCGGTCAGCCGTATATCATCAACCCCGACGGCACGACGGTGCATACGACGGAGATGCTCGCGCTCAACATCTACAACACCTTCTATGGACAGAACGCGAACGCCAGAGGCACGGCGCAGGCAAAGGCAGTGCTGTTCTTCATCCTCGTGGCGGCAATCGGTCTGATTCAGCTCAACGCAACCCGGAAAAAGGAGGTCCAGCAGTGATGAAAAACAGCGCATTATCCAGAGAAAAGCAGGCAAAACGGGCACTGACGATCTTCTTTGCGGTGCTTTGCGTATTCTATGTGATGCCGGTTCTGCTGGTGCTGCTCAACTCGTTCAAGGTCAACACCTTCGTCAAGACCGACACCTTCGGCTGGCCCAGCGGCGAGAGCTTTGCGGGTCTGAGCAACTTTGTCAAGGGCATGACCTTCGGCAACTATCCGTTCTGGAAATCCGCGCTCTACAGCACGGTTATTACGATCCTGTCGACGGCGCTGATTCTGCTGTTCACGTCGATGGCGGCGTGGTATATTTCCCGCGTCAATTCCCTGCTGTGCCGCGCGATCTATTATCTTTGCGTGTTCTCGATGGTCGTGCCGTTCCAGATGGTCATGTTTACGCTGTCGAAAACTGCCGATACGCTGAAGCTGAACACACCGTGGACGATTCCGGTCATTTATCTGGGCTTCGGCGCAGGTCTGGCTGTGTTCATGTTCACGGGCTTTGTCAAGGCAATTCCGCTGGACATTGAAGAGGCGGCGGCAATCGACGGCTGCGGACCGCTTCGCACGTATTTCTCGGTCGTTCTGCCGATGCTCCGTCCGACGATGATTTCGGTCGGTATTCTGGAGATCATGTGGATATGGAACGACTATCTGCTGCCGTACCTGGTGCTCGACCGGACGAATTATCTGACGATTCCGATTCACATCCAGTACCTCAAGGGCAGCTATGGCACCGTGGACCTCGGCGCAACGATGGCGCTGATTCTGCTGTCGATCATTCCGGTGATTGTCTTCTATCTGACGTGCCAGAAGCACATCATCAAGGGCGTCGCTGCGGGCGCAGTCAAGGGCTGAGCGCACGATAACGAAAGGAGCGTGAGCCGGTTGACCATCAAGGATCTGGCAAAGCTCAGCGGGTACTCGCTGGGAACCGTTTCGCGGGTTCTCAACAACCAGCCGAATGTCTCCGAGCAGGCGCGCAAGACCATTCTTGCCCTGGTGGAGGAGCATGGCTTTGAGCGCAATGCGAGCGCGCAGTTACTCAAGCAGCAGAGGACCAAGAGCGTTCTGATCATCGTCAAGGGCAGGTCCAACGAGATGTTCGCGGCGATGGTGGAAAAGCTCCAGTCGCTGTTTGCAGACACCGATCACCCCGTAATTGCCGACTTCATCGATGAAGACGAGAACGAGGTCAAGCGCGCGGCGCAGCTGTGCCGGGAGAGAAAGCCGAGCGGCGTTCTGTTCCTCGGCGGCACAAACGAGAACTTTCAGAAGGATTTTGATAAAATCCCCGTGCCGGGCGTGGTGGTGACGAACGATGCGCACGAGCTGCGGTTTCCAAACCTGTCGAGTGTCTCGACCGACGACTGTGCGGGCGCGTCGTGCGCGGTGGAGTATCTGCTGGAAAGCGGGCATCGGAACGTCGTCGTCCTCGGCGGCGACCGCGCGATTTCCGACACCAGCGCCAAGCGCTATGCCGGCTGTGTGGAGGCATTCGGGAAAAACGGCTTGACATTTAACGATGAAACGATGTATTATACCGGCCGGTATTCGTATGAGTTCGGCTACAACGGCATGAAGCAGGCGCTGGAAAAGACGAAGGGACTGACGGCAGTGTTTGCGATGGCGGACGTCATTGCCATCGGCGCGATCCGGGCGCTGTTTGACGAGGGGCTGCGTGTGCCGGAGGATATTTCGGTTGTGGGCTACGACGGGCTTCGCATCGGAGACTTTTATGTGCCGAAGCTGACGACGATTTCGCAGTCGGTGGAGCTTCTGGCAAAGCGCTCGTTTGAACTACTGATTTCCTGCATGCAGGGCGCGGCGGCGCAGCATCTGACGGTGCCGTTCTGCCTGCTTCGCCGGCAGAGCGTCCGGCAGATCACAGAATAGAGGGATTTTTATGGAACGAAGCAGCGGAATTCTGCTGCATATCACATCGCTGCCTTCGAAATACGGCATCGGAAATCTGGGAAAAGAAGCGTATGCTTTTGTGGATTTTCTGAAGCAGGCGGGGCAGAAATACTGGCAGATTCTCCCGCTCTGCCCGCCGGGCTACGGTGATTCGCCGTATCAGGGCTTTTCGGCGTTCGCGGGCAATCCGTATCTGATTGACCCGGAGGAGCTGGTGGAAAAGGGCTGGCTGGCAAGAAGGACGTTGGAGAGCGTCCAATGGTCGCAGCGCGACGATCAGGTCGACTTCCGCCGGATGTATGACGAGCGGCTTCATATGCTGCAGGCGGCGTTTTCCGGCTTCCATGAAAACGAACCGGCGGATTTCCGGGCGTTTGTGGAGCAGGAGGCGGCGTGGCTGCCGGAGTACGCGCTGTTTATGGCGATCAAGGCGCATTTTGACGACCGTCCGTGGCTGGAGTGGCCGGCGGATATCCGGCTGCATCAGCCGCAGGCAATTGCGCAGTACCGCGAAAGCCTGCAGATCGACGTGCAGTTCCACTGCTTCCTGCAATATGTGTTCCACAAGCAGTGGCAGAAGTTAAGAGCCTACGCGCACGAAAACGGCGTGCAGATCATCGGAGATGTGCCGATCTACGTGCCGCTGGACTCGGCGGACGTGTGGGCACACCCGGAGAACTTCCAGCTCGGAAGAACCAGACGCCCGCGCTGCGTCGCCGGCTGCCCGCCCGACGGGTTCAGCAAAAACGGTCAGTATTGGGGGAATCCGATCTACGACTGGGCGCGCATGGAGCAGGACGGCTTTTCCTGGTGGCTGCAGCGCATCGGCGCGGCAGGGCGTAATTATGACGTTGTGCGCATCGACCACTTCCGCGGCATCGAGAGCTACTGGAGCATCCCCGCCGCCAACAGGACCGCGCGCAACGGGCGCTGGGTCAAAGGACCCGGACTCAAGCTGGTGCGCGCCATCCAGAAGGCGTATCCGGATATTTCGTTCATTGCCGAGGATCTGGGCTTTTTGACGCCGGAGGTTTTGCAGCTGGTGCAGGATTCCGGCTGGCCCGGCATGAAGGTCCTGGAATTTGCATTCGATCCGCGCGAGCCGAGCAACTATCTGCCGCATAAGTACGGCGAGAACTGTATCTGCTACACGGGCACGCACGACAATGAGACGCTTTACCAGTGGTGCGGCAAAATTTCGCCGGAGTCCGATGCATACGCGCGCGAGTATCTGGGCATTACCAAAGAAGACGACCTGGCGCAGGCGATCATCGAGGCGGGCGCAAAGTCAAAGGCGGCGCTGTTTGTGGCGCAGATGCAGGACTATCTGGGACTCGGCGGCGAGGCACGGATGAACGAGCCCGGTACGCTGAAGGCAGAGAACTGGCGCTGGCGGATGCTGCCCGGTCAGGCAGACACACAGCTGGCGCAGAAAATTTTGTGTTTGACACAGCAGGCAAAGCGCGTATAATACGCAGTATCAATCGCAGCCCACGCTGTCTGCGAGACAGCGCGGGCTGCCTGTTTTGAATCCGGTCTTCGGACCACAAGTTTGGAGAATGTATATGAGCAACGAAGTAGAACAAATTGTACAGCAGACCGAGGCGCTTCTGCGCCTGCGCAACGAGGAAACGCTGCAGGAGACCACGCCGCAGCGGCTGCACGAATGTCTGGGCGAGGTCGTCATGGTGCATATCAACGACAGCTGGGTCAAGACGAAAAAGCGGCAGACAGCCGGACGGCGCGCGTTTTATTTTTCGGCGGAGTATCTGGTCGGACGGCTGGTCTACAGCAACCTCTTTAACCTTGGCATTCTGAGCGAGGTCGAAAAGGCGTTCGCAGAAAAGGGCGTGGACCTTGCATGCCTGGAAGAGATTGAGGACGCGGCGCTCGGTAACGGCGGTCTCGGAAGGCTTGCGGCATGCTTCCTGGACAGCGCGGCAACCTGCGATGTGCCGCTGACGGGCTACGGTCTTCGCTACCGGTTCGGGCTTTTCAAGCAGAGCTTTGAAAACGGCAGCCAGCGCGAGAATGCCGACGACTGGACAAAGTTCGGCGACCCGTGGAGCCACCGGCGCGACAAGCTGGCGGTGAAGGTCGATTTTGCCAACCAGACGGTCATTGCAGTTCCGTATGATATGCCGGTTATCGGCTTTGAAAACAACACGATCGGCACGCTGCGGCTCTGGCAGTGCGAGGCGGAGAAGGAGCTGGACTTCGATGCGTTCAATGCACAGAATTACGTCAAGGCGCTGGAAACGAAGAACAAAGCCGAGGACATCACGCGCGTTCTGTATCCGAACGATTCGACGTGGGAGGGAAAGCAGCTGCGCATCAAGCAGCAGTATGTGCTTTCCAGCGCGTCGCTGCAGGACATTTTAAGAAGCTTCCGTGAAAATCACGGCTGCGATTATTACAGGCTTCCGGAATTTGACGCCGTGCAGCTCAACGATACGCATCCGGCGATGGCGATTCCGGAGCTGATCCGGCTGCTGCAGCGCGAGGGCATGGACTTTGAGTCCGCATTCCAGATTGCCGCGCGCGTGTTCTCTTACACGAACCACACGGTCATGGGAGAGGCGCTGGAAAAGTGGGATCTGGAGCTGCTGCGCTCGGTGGTGCCGGAAATCTGCGACATCATTGAGAAAATTGACACCCGGCTCAAAAAGGAGCATCCGGACAGCGGACTTTTCATCATCAAGGACCATCAGGCGCATATGGCGAACCTGTCGGTGTATGTCTCCACGGCGGTCAACGGCGTGGCGCGGATTCACTCCGAGATTCTCAAGAACGACCTGTTCAAGGACTGGTATCGTTACTATCCTGAGCGTTTCCAGAACAAGACCAACGGCATTACGCCCCGGCGCTGGCTGGGTCTTTGCAACCCCGAGCTGTGCGGACTGATTGAAAGCAAGGTCGGCACCGGCTTCCTGACGGACCTCGACAAGCTCGAAGGTCTCAAAACCGGGCTCGACGAGATGACCGTCAAGCAGTTCAACGCGATCAAGCTGGAAAAGAAGCGGCAGCTTTGCGCGGTCATTGAAGAGCATGAGGGCGTGAAGCTGGACCCGAGCTTCGTGTTTGACGTGCAGGTCAAGCGGCTGCATGAGTATAAGCGGCAGCTGATGAATGCGCTTTCCATCATGGATCTGTATTTTGGCATCAAGGACGGCACAATTCAGGACTTTACGCCGACAGCGTTCATCTTCGGCGCGAAGGCGGCACCCGGCTATGTGCGCGCGAAGGCAATCATCCGGTATATCAACCGTGTGGCGGAGCTTGTGAACAACGACCCGGCGGTCGCAGACAAGATGAAGGTCGTGTTCGTGCAGAACTACAACTGCTCATACGCCGAGCATATCATCCCTGCGGCGGATATCTCCGAGCAGATTTCGCCTGCCGGCACGGAAGCGTCCGGCACGGGCAACATGAAGCTGATGCTCAACGGCGCGGTCACGCTCGGTACGATGGACGGCGCGAACGTCGAGATCGTCGAGCGCGCAGGACTGGAGAACAACTATATCTTCGGCGCGAGTGTGGAGGAGCTGAACGACATCCGTGAGAGCTACTGCGCGCGCGATGTGTATCACAGCAATCCGCGCATCAAGCGGGCGGTCGATACGCTCGTCAACGGCACGGTGCCGACCGACTCCGAGCTGCGGGAGCTTTATACGTCGCTGCTCGACGGCGCAAGCTGGCATCGGCCGGACCACTATTTCGTCCTCAAGGATCTGCCTTCTTACCAGCAGGCAAGACTGCAGGCGAACCACGACTATCGCGACCGCGTGGAATTCGGGCGCAAGTGCCTGATGAATGTTGCTTCGGCGGGATATTTCTCGTCCGACCGCACCATCCGGCAGTACGCGAAGGAAATCTGGAAGATCTGAGACCTGCAAAGCCCCGGGCGCTGCCCGGGGCTTTTGCGGGATTCGGGAAAGGAGCAGGGCGATGGTTTTTGATACGATCTTGCGCGGCGGCACGGTCATGGACGGCAGCGGAAAGGCAGGCTTTCGCGCAGATGTCGGCATGCTGGACGGGAAAATTGCTGCCGTTGGGAATTTAACGGACGCGCGGGCAAGACGCATTCTCGATGTGACGGGGCGGCTCGTCACGCCGGGCTTTATCGACATCCACCGGCACGCGGACGCGGCAGTTTTCCGCCCCGGCTTTGGAGACGCCGAGCTGTCTCAAGGCTTGACGACGATCATAAACGGCAACTGCGGCTTGTCTGCGGCGCCGAGCGGCGGAGTATATCAGCCGGAGATTTTTGACTATCTCACGCCCGTGACCGGACCGCTGGAGGCGCGGATGCAGACCGAGTCGATGGAAACCTATCTGCAGGCGGCAAAGACGCTGGCGCTGCCCGTGAACGTTGGCATGCTTGCCGGCGGCGGTACGATTCGCGCGCAGGCGGCGGGCTTCGGTGTGCAGCGGCTGGAAAAAGAGCATTACCGGAAAATTCACCGCGCCATCGAGCAGGCATTGGCGGACGGCGCGTTCGGCGTGTCGCTGGGGCTCGGCTATGCGCCGGAGTGCTTTTATCGGACGCAGGAGCTGATTGAAGCGCTTGCGCCGCTTTCCGGCAGCGGCATTCCCATCACCGTTCACATGCGGCAGGAGGGAAGCGGCGTGGAGCAGGCGCTCGAGGAAATGATCACGGTCGGGAAAGCGCTTCGGACGCCGGTAGAAATCAGTCACCTGAAATCCATCGGCAAGGTGAACTGGCGGCGCTCGACGCCCAATATGCTGCACCGGATGCAGCAGGCGCGCGAGGACGGCGTGGAAATTTTCTGCGACGCATACCCCTATACGGCGGGCTCGACGCAGCTGATTCACATCCTGCCGCCGGAGTGCCAGGAGGGAGGTCTCGACGTTCTGAGCGAAAATCTCAGGGAGCCCTCGTTCCGCGCGCACATTCGCAGGCGAATGGAAACGGGCAGCGACTTCGAAAATATTTCTCTGCTGGTCGGTTGGGAGAACATCGCCGCCACGAGCGTGACACTGCCGCAGCACAAATGCCTGGAGGGAAAGACGATTGCGCAGATTGCCGCCATGGAGCAAAAAGACCCGTTTGACTGCGTATTCGATCTGCTGGCAGATGAGCACTGCGCGGTGAGCATGATCGATTTCATCACCGCCGAAGAAGACATCGAGGATATTCTGCGCGATGAGACGACCTGCGTGATCTCCGACAGCACCTACCCCACGCAGGGGCTGATGCATCCGCGCGTGTACGGAACCTATGTGCGGCTGTTTGAGCGTTATGTGCACCGCGGCATTCTGACGGCAGAATCGGCGGTGCGGAAGGTGACGGCGCTGCCCGCAGCGCGGCTTCGGCTTTCCGGCAAGGGCATGCTTGCGCCGGGTATGGATGCAGATATCAATGTGTTCACACTGGAAGGACTTCATGAGGTGGGAACCTACGCAGATCCCCGGCAGAACGCGCAGGGAATGGAGCAGGTTTTTCTTGCAGGAGAACCTGCAATTCTGCACGGCAGGCGGACGGATAACATTTGTGGGAAGGTGTTGGAACGGGTGAAATCCTGACATTTGAAACGGCGGACGGAAAAAAGGATTTGCGGGCGCTAAAATGTTCGAAACTATGAAAAATGTAAATAAAATGGCGAATATATAGACTCTTTTTGGTAAATATAATACTGGACACCCGCTTTGCGATGGGCTATAATTCAATAGAATGAAATATGAATGTGTAGTTTCGTGTCCGGTTTGGCGCATTGCCGTCCGGCGATAAAATAAGGAGGAAATTATTCATGTCTGTTAAAGTTGCGATCAATGGTTTTGGACGTATCGGTCGTCTGGCATTCCGTCAGATGTTTGGCGCGGAAGGCTACGAGGTTGTCGCCATCAACGACCTGACGTCGGCAAAGATGCTGGCACATCTTCTGAAGTACGACTCCACGCAGGGCAACTACGTTGCACAGGGTCACACCGTTGATTTCCATGAGGGCGAAGGCGAAGACAACTACATCGTTGTCGACGGCAAGAAGATCGTCATCTACAAGATGCCGAACGCCGCCGAGCTGCCCTGGGGCAAGCTGGGCGTTGACGTTGTGCTGGAGTGCACCGGCTTCTATACCAGCAAGGCAAAGGCACAGGCTCATATTGATGCAGGCGCCCGCAAGGTCGTCATCTCCGCTCCTGCCGGCAACGATCTGCCCACCATCGTCTATAACGTCAACCACAACACGCTGACCAAGGAAGACAAGATCATCTCCGCTGCTTCCTGCACCACCAACTGCCTGGCTCCGATGGCAAAGGCTCTGAACGATCTGGCTCCGATCGAGTCCGGCATTATGTGCACGATTCACGCCTACACCGGCGACCAGATGCCGCTCGACGGTCCGCAGCGCAAGGGTGACCTTCGCCGCAGCCGCGCTTGTGCTGTCAACATCGTTCCGAACTCCACCGGCGCTGCAAAGGCAATCGGTCTGGTTATCCCCGAGCTGAACGGCAAGCTGATCGGCGCCGCCCAGCGTGTCCCGACCCCCACCGGCTCTACCACCATTCTCAACGCTGTCGTCAAGGGCGCTGTCACAGTTGAGCAGGTCAACGCACAGATGAAGGCAGAAGCAACCGAGTCCTTCGGCTACAACACCGACGAGATCGTCTCCTCCGACATCATCGGCA
>CALERM010000215.1 GCA_937907715.1 uncultured Clostridia bacterium | reverse complement strand
ATTTCCACTGTTAAAATCACGGTAATGTGTAAAAAAGTCCTTGTGTTCTTGATGCTTTTCGCATATGATAGGGAAGAATCAGGCGGGCTCGCCGCCGGAAATGAGGCTTGATCTTGAAAAAACTCAGCGTATGTGTCCTGTTTGGCGGTGTTTCGCCGGAGCATGAGGTCTCTCTGCGCTCGGCGGAAGCTGTGCTGAACAACCTGAACCCCGAGAAATACAACATCTTTCCTGTCGGCATCACCAGAGACGGGCAATGGATTCTATTTGGCGGCAGCGACTATTCGATGCTCCCGAACGGAACGTGGGAAAGCTGCCCGCGGAACCGGAAAGCGGCGCTCTCGCCCGTGCGCGGGCAGGGGCTTCTGAGCTTTGAAAACGACTGCGTGGTGCGTGAGCGCATCGATGTGGTCTTCCCGGTGCTGCACGGGGAAAACGGCGAGGATGGGTCTGTGCAGGGCTTGCTGCAAATTGCGGGAATCCCGTTTGTCGGTTCGGGCGTCGGCGCGTCGAGCGCATGCATGGATAAATCGATGACGAAGCTGATTGCGCAGAGCGCGGGGATTTTACAGGCGCGCTGGCAGATGATCACGGCGCGAAGCTGGGCGAGCAGACAGAAAGCATGCATAGAGGCTGCCGAAGAGGCGTTTTCCTATCCGGTGTTTGTCAAGCCTGCCGGGACCGGCTCATCGGTCGGCATTTCCAAGGCGAAAAGCCGCGAGGAGCTGGAGCTTTCCGTGGCAGACGCGCTGCGCTACGGCGAGAAGGTACTGCTCGAGGAGTTCATCGACGGGCAGGAGATCGAGGTCGCCGTTCTCGGCAACGAAAACCCTTGCGCGTCTGTGTGCGGCGAGATTGAAGCGGGTGCGGAATTTTACGACTACGAAGCAAAATATCTCTCCGACAGCGCCAGCTTCTATATCCCCGCGCGTATTTCTACGGAAAAATCCGAGCAGGTGCGTGAGACGGCGGTGAAGGTCTACACGGCGATGGAGTGCCGCGGGCTTGCGCGGGCGGACTTTTTTGTCCGGCGCATCGATGGCGCTGTGATTTTCAACGAGATCAACACGCTCCCGGGCTTCACATCCATTTCCATGTATCCGAAGCTTTTTGTGGCGAGCGGTATTTCATATGCAGCGCTTCTCGACAAACTGATTGCACTGGCATGGGAGGAATGACATGGTACAGGCAGCACTGATTTCTATTACCGGCACGCAGCAGCTGGAGGGCGAAGAGCCGGAGAGCATCCAGCTCGTGACCGAAGGGTCCTACTGCTATGAGCCGGGCTATATCCGCTTTTCCTACGTCGAGACGCAGATGACCGGGTTGGAGGGCGTTGTGACGACGTTCACGATCGAAGACGAGAAGACCGTTACGCTCCGCAGGACCGGCAAGGTCAACTCCATGATGGTCTTTGAGCTGGGGAGAATCGACGATTCTCTTTATGAGGCAGGCCCGGGCGCTTTGATGCTGCGCGTGCAGACCAGAAGCCTCGGCGTTCTCATGAACGAGCACGGCGGCATTTTTGATTTGTCTTATTCCATCGAGGTGGAATACGCAACGTGCGGGCTCAACAGCTATCATATCGAAATTCGCGTGACGTAAAGACGCAGAAGCACCCGCCTTCCGGCGGGCGCGTTTTGTATCTGGTTTTACGAAAGCGTGGCAGTCTCGCGCAGAAGCGCAATGTTTGCGCCTGCGGCGGCGAGCGTGGAGAGCGTCTGCGAGGCATCCTGCGAGATGATCAGAAGCTGCGGCGCATTCGTCTGCTGAACGGCAAACTCGGCGGAAACCGGCTCCTGTGGGCGCGTGAGGACGGAAAAATCCGTGATACCTTCCTGCTGCCACGCAGGAAGCAGAGCAAAGAGCGTTTTCGTGTTCAGCGCGCGGCAGAGCGCGTCGTTCGCCTCGAGAAGAGAAGCGGAAACATTCTCACAGTCGTCCGCAACCGTCACGCCGAGAATATGCCCTGCGGCATAGAGTCTTCGCGCAAGAGACGGATCTGCCGTCAGCTCGGCGGCAGTCAGGAAAAATGTGCCGCGAAGGTTGGATTTTTCCAGAAGCGCGGCATTGTCCGCCATCGTTTCCGCGTTCGTGAACGCAAGATAGACCGTGGCGGGCGTCTGCTCGGGCTCGGGCTGCTCGGAATGTTCGGGCTTTTCCGGCTCGGGCTGCGCAGGAGACTGCGGCTGGGAAGGCTCGGCGGCATTCATCTGGTCGATGCGGTACTGAATCAGGCTCTCCGCTTTTTCCACGAACAGGCTGTCGTCATAGACCTCGCTGCCGGTTGTGAAGCGAAGGATGGGGTAGCCGGACGTACTTTGCAGCAAGCTTACCTTGAGCGAGAAAAACGATGCGCAGTAGACCAGCGGCACATAGAGCATGCCGCCACGGAAGGTAGTCGAGACGGTTTTGACGTTGCCGTCCTGATCGGTGACGGTGCCCTCGGCAAGATCGAAGACGAGACGCCGCTGGCGCGTGAACAGGACGAACGTCTGCGCCTGCGCGTTATATGCCGGAATCACCCCGCCGGGTGAGGCGTCGAACACTGTGTAGGGCACGTAGATGCCGGACGAGGACTCATAAGGAAGTGCCGTAAGCGTCAGCGGAATCGAGTCATTGACAGCGACAAAGAGAAGATCGCCCTCTGCCAGCGCCGGCGTGCAGAGCGTGAGACAGAGAATCAGAGAAAGAGCGATGCAGAAAAGCCGCTTTGCGCGCATGCGTCCACCTCCCAAAAGCAAAATCAAGTCAAATTATTATACCACAAAGCCGCCGCCGCGGCAAGGGAAAACGCTTGCAGGGAAGCTGCGCATTGTGATATACTACTCAAAAAAGGAGGCAGAACGCATGCAGCGGATTGAAAAGGAGAACTACTATCTGGACATCGCCGAGACGGTGCTGGAACGCTCGACGTGTCTGCGGCGGCAGTATGGCGCGATTATCGTCCGCAACGACGAAATTGTCGCCACCGGCTACAACGGCGCGCCCAGAGGCAGAAAAAACTGCTCCGACCTTGGCAGATGCGTGCGCGTGCAGCTGCAGGTGCCGCGCGGCGAGCGCTATGAGCTGTGCCGCAGCGTCCACGCCGAGGCGAACGCGATCATTTCCGCCTCCCGCAACGAGTGCATCGGCGCGGATCTGTATCTGGTGGGGCACGATGCGATGACCGGGGAGATTCTGCAGGACGCCACGTCGTGTTCAATGTGCCGCCGCATGATCATCAACGCCGGCATCAAGCGCGTCGTTGTGCGCAGCAGCCGCCGGGAGTTTACAGTCGTTCCCGTGCAGGACTGGATTGATCAGGACGACACGCTGGAAACGCCGGTATAACGAAGCGCCGGTCCGGCTGCCCGCGGTGCATACTGGAGGAATAATTTTCTGAAAACAGGAAAAGCTTTCTTTACAAAGGCTTTACTTGCAAAGGAGGCAAACGCCATGGTAAAAGGAATCAACCGGCAGGTCATTGTGGTGCGCGCGCCGGATCCGGCGCTTTTTGAGCAGGCAATTTTCCTGCTGCGACCGGATGCGCCGGAGAGCTGTAATGTGACGCAGGACGAGCTTCTGCGGCAGGCGCAGGCGGCGGCAAAGGGCTACAGCACGGCGCACATGCCCGGCGCGCGGCTCACAAGCCGGCTTTCCGAGAAGCTCTTCTGGGCGCTTGCCGGCGGCGGCGCGGTTGGGCTCGCGTGGACGCTCAGTCTGCTGTTCTGAATAGAAAAGCCCTCATGCAGGTCGGTCTTCTGCATGAGGGCGTTTTTTTACACGAACAGGTTCTGTGTGTTGCAGAGGTTGGCATACACGCCTTTTTGCTGCATCAGCTCCGTATGCGTGCCGGACTCGACGATGCGCCCGTCTGCGACGACCAGAATCCGGCTGGCAGAGCGGATGGTGGAGAGCCGGTGGGCGATGATGAGCGTCGTGCGATCCTTTGCCAGCTCGTCGAAGGCATGCTGGATTTTTGCCTCTGTCAGAGAGTCGAGCGCGCTCGTCGCCTCGTCGAGAATCAGAATCGGCGGATTTTTCAGGAAGATGCGCGCAATGGAAATGCGCTGCTTCTGCCCGCCGGAAAGAAGCGTGCCGCGTTCGCCGACGTAGGTGTCGAAGCCGTCGGGCATGGCGAGAATGTCGTCGTAGATTTCTGCGCGCTTTGCTGCGTCGACGATTTCCTCCATTGTCGCGTCCGGCTTTCCGTAGCGGATGTTCTCCAGAATGGAGTCCGCGAACAAAAACACATCCTGCTGGACGATGCCGATGCTCCGGCGCAGGCTCCGCTGCGTCAGGCAGCGCACATCGAGTCCGTCGATGGAGAGTTTGCCGCCGGTCACATCATAGAAGCGGGGGATGAGCTGGCAGAGCGTCGACTTGCCGCCGCCGGACGGACCGACAATCGCAATGGTCTGCCCGGGACCTACATGCAGCGAGATATCATGCAGCACGGCAAGATCGCCGTCGTAGGAAAACTCCACATGCTCCAGATCGATGCTGCCGTCCACATGCTCCAGCTCCAGCGCGCCGGGCGCGTCGGAAAGCGTGGGCTCGGTGCGCATGATCTGGATGAAGCGCTCCAGACCCGCCGTGCCGTTGGCAAACAGCTCGGTGAAGTTTGCAAGCTTTCGGATGGGATTGACAAAGGCTGTGATATAGAGGCTGAACATCAGAAGGTCTGCGTAGTTCAGCTCGTTCTTCATGATCAGGTATCCGCCCACCGCAACGACGGACACGGAAAGAAGGCTCATGAACAGCTCCATGGTCGCCATGAAAATGCCCATCTCGCGGTGAAAGCTCTTTTTGGAGGTCTTGAAGGCGGCGTTGGAGCGGCGGAATTTTTCGGCTTCCAGCGCCTCGTTGGCAAACGCCTTCGCCGTGCGCATGCCGGACAGGCTTGACTCCACATCCGCGTTGATGTGCCCCACGCGCTGCTTGACCTTGCGCGAGGCTGCGCCCATCTGCCGTCTGCGCGCCAGCACAGTCACGAGGAACACCGGCAGCAGGATGCACACGACCAGCGCCAGCCGCCACTCGGTGCGGAACATGATGATCAAAGCGCCCACAATCGTCACAAACGAGATGAAAAGATCCTCCGGACCGTGGTGGGCAAGCTCGGTGATTTCAAACAGATCGCTTGTCAGGCGGCTCATGAGCTGACCGGTGCGGTGCTGGTCATAGTAGTCGAAGCCCAGCTCCTGCATGTGGCAGAACAGCGCCTCGCGGATGTCCGCCTCGACACGGATGCCGAACGTGTGTCCCCAGTAGGTAATGATATAATAGAGAAACGCGCGCACGATATAGGCAAAGACGACGACTGCCATCACGGTGAAGAAGGTTTGAAACGCGCTTTGCGGCAGCAGCTCATACATTGCCCAGCGCGAAATGAGCGGGTAGGCAAGGTCAATGAGCGACACAAGGAGCGCGCAGACCATGTCGAGGACAAAAAGACCCATGTGGGGCTTGAAAAAATGCAGAAAAATCTGCATGGTGGTCTTGCGCTGGTAGTCTTTGGTGGTCATGATGATACATTCCTCGTCTTTCTGCGCGGAAAAGCCGCTTGCGTCCGCGCGGGAAATTTCGTATGATAGGGGAAAGGGGGCGATGGCGTGATCGAGATTGTAAAGCAGACGCCGCAGCTGGTTCTGTGCGTCAAGCCGGTCGGCGTGCGCGCGCAGGGAGAAGGAGAAACCGATCTTCCGGCGCTTTTAAAGCGGCAGCTGGGCTGCGAGATTTACCCGGTTCACCGGCTCGATCAGGCGGTGGGCGGTGTGATGGTGTTCGCAAAAACTGCGCCCGCGGCGGCAAAGCTCTCGCAGGCGATTGCCGGGGGCGCGCTTCAAAAGGAATATCTGGCGGTGCTGGAGCGCGCGCCGGAGCAGGCGGAGGGGGAGCTTTCCGATCTTCTGTTCCACGACCGGACAAAAAACAAGACCTACGTCGTCTCCCGGCAGCGAAAGGGCGTCAAAGAGGCGAAGCTGACCTATCGCGTGCTGGATGTGCAGAATGGACTGTGTCTGGTGAGAATCCGGCTCTACACCGGAAGAACGCACCAGATCCGCGTCCAGTTCGCCTCGCGCGGCATGCCGCTCGTGGGAGACGGAAAATACGGCAGCCGGAAGAATGCCGCTTCTCCCGCCCTGTGGTCCTACGCGCTGACGCTTCCGACAGGCGGCGCGCCTGCGCGTATCCGCGCGCTGCCGGAAGCAGCCGGCGTCTGGACGCCGTTTGAGAAGGCGCTGGAGGCGCTTACTTGAATAAAATCAGCGAAAACCAGACGACAATATTGCCGTTCATGAAATCCAGACCATGCTTTTCGGCGAGATCCGTGACCAGAATGCCCTGAGACTCCACGCAGGGGAACATCCGGTCCGGATGGCGGCAGGGGGCGTCCGGATAGGCGCACTTCTGACAGATGGCGCACGCCTCGGTCGAGAGCGCCATCACGTCCGGCGACTGCGCGGCGATCATGTCGCGCACCTGGCGCGTCAGCTTCTCGTGCGGTGCGCGCGTGGCGAGCGTTTCTTCGAGATTTGCAATGTCCGAGACCTCGGTGATGGAGGTCATCATCAGCGCGTGCGGATAGGAAAGGCAGCGCGCCTTGCATTCCTCGACGGTGCCCACCGCCGGAGGACATGCCCAGGTGGTATTGTACATCGGACACTGCGTCTGGCAGATCCAGCGCACGCGCTCGGAGAAGACAAGCTCTGAGGTTTCAATCCAGTCGTACTGGAAAAGCGGCAGCTCGAGCAGCTGCTGCTCGATGCGGGCTTTGTCCATAAGGCAAGCCTCCTTTTTGTTTTCTCTATTCTACACAATCTGCGCGCCTGCCGTCAAGCGCCGAAAAGCGCGCAAAAATACGCCCGGCACGGTGTGTGGATGCCAGGCGCATGATTGCGTGCTATTGCACGGCGATTAAAAATATGGTATACTAAGAAATACCGTGCCGGATGAACAGGTGACACTGTATTTCCTCTTCCCACAGCTTACTTTAGCAGATTGCTGCGATTTTGTCACCCTCCCGGCGCGTCTGCGTGCTATCGCGCGGCGATACCCCGACTCTACTGATAGTAGAATCCCTTGAAAATCAAGGGCTTTTTGTGATAATTACCAGGAGGTGCCAAATTGCAGACCGATGAAGCAACCCTGCGCAAAACGGTGGCGAAGAACATCGCGCAATACCGCAAGGCGCACCACGACACGCAGCTCGATCTTGCGACGAAGCTCAATTATTCCGACAAATCCGTCTCCAAATGGGAGCGGGGCGAGAGCCTGCCGGACGTGTATATTCTCAGCCAGATCGCCGAGCTTTACGGCGTGAGCGTCAGCGCGCTCATTGGCGAGATTCAGCCGCCGAAGGAGTCCAAGCCCCACTACCATATGTTCATCGTGCTGCTGTCTCTGGCACTGACGATGGCGGTGGCGACGCTGCTGTTCAGCATGTTCGTGATCTGCAAGGTCGACTATCCGGCGTGGATGTTTTTTGTTTACGCGCTGCCGGTGTGTTCGATCATCTGCATCGTCTTCACCAGTCTCTGGTGGGGCATTCTGTGGCAGGGCGTGTCCGTCTCGGCGCTCATCTGGACGCTGGGGCTGAGCCTGTATCTGTCGTTCGAGTTGGAAAACGTGTCGCTCATTTTCCTCGTCTGCGCGGCGTTGCAGGTGCTGACGCTTCTCTGGGAAGGGTTTCGAAAGTTCCTGCAGCGAAGCCGCGGACTTCCGGACGGGGAGACGAAGCCGGTCAGCCGAAGCGAATGACCTGCGCGCCGGCATCGATGCGCGCACGAACGCCGAAGGGCAGGATGCAGCGCGGCAGCGCATGACCGATGTTAATGTTGCACACAATCGGAAGCTCTTTGTTGGCGATGACGCCGGCAAGGAGCTTTTTGTATTCGCCAAAGTACACCTCGTCCATCGGCTTTCCGACAAGAACGCCGGAGACCACGTCGAAAACGCCCTGAGCTTTGAGCGTTTCCAGCGCTTTTCTGTAGGTTTCAGGCGGCATATACTCCTCGCACGATTCCAGCAGCAGAATCTTGCCGCGCCAGTCGTCCACAGATGGAAACAGACCGTACCGTTTGCAGACCTCCGGCATGTCCGCGTGCCGCCAGCCGGAAAACATCTCATACATCGAGTCGATGCAGCCGCCTAAGATCTCACCCTCAAACTGCGCCGGACCCTGCAAAAGCTCGAAGCCGCCGTTTTTATGCATGGGAAGCTCCACCCCCGCCTGATCGGGACCGAATTCCTTGCGGCTTTCATACCAGACGCTGCTTGGGCGAACGGCGCGGATGGTTCCGGTTTTTAAGAATTCTTCCAGATACTGCCTCGTATAGGGAAGCATTTCCGGCGCAAGCTCGCACACGTCGGGCAGGAATGCCTGCCCGTAGAAGGTCGGAAGCCCGACCTTATGGAGCATGAAGTGGTTGAGCGTCGTGTCCGAGAAGCCAAGGAAGGGCTTGCTTGTCACGGCGCGTTGCAGCTCGTTGCTTGAAAACAGATAAGGCGCGAGCCGGTAGGTGTCGTCGCCGCCGATGGCGCAGAGGATGGCGTCAATTTCGGGGTCGCGGAATGCGTCCAGCAGATCCTGCGCCCGATGCTCGGGGTGCGCGGCAAGCGCTTCCAGACCGTCCAAGGCGTGAGGCAGGAATTTGACGCGAATACCGTAGTCCTGCAAACGCTTTACGCCGATGTCCATCTCGTGGTGGATGAAGCCTTCGCCGAGAATGCCGCGCGACAAGCTGACAATACCGATGGTTCGTATCATAAAGAACGCCTCCTTTTTGCTGCGATTTTCAGTCCTTGAGGGAAAGGGAAAGCTCGCGGACCAGCTGCTTCGGGAGCTTGACCACCTTGCGGTCGTAGGTGACAAAGCCGTTGCACTCGTCTTCCACATCGCTCAGCTGCGTGTAGACGCTGGCGGCAAGACCCTTTTGCTTTGCGGGGATAATCTGCTGCTCGTAGAGTTTGCGGAACGCATCGCAGAGCGCCGCTTCGTCTTGCAGCGGCTTATAGCCGAAGCGCTTTTTGCCCCAGGTGTGACCGGGAACGGCAAGCGTGTAGCCGCCGAACTCCGTCAGCGCAACAGCCCTTCCCAGCCGGTCCTTCTTAAAATGATAGGGACGGAAGTAAACGTGCAGGCTCTGCAAGCTACCGATTTTCTGATCGTGCCAGCCGCTGGCGTGGTCGATGATGCGCGAAGGGTCGAGCCTGCGGGCGTATTCTGCCGCAGCCGCCGCGTCAAACTGCCCCCAGCCCTCGTTGAACAGCACCCAGGTGCAGATGCACGGGCAGCTGTAGAGCTGGGCAATCAGTTCGGTCAGCTCGGTATAGTAGCTTGCCCGCGCGATGGCGTCGGTGCGGGCAAACTTTTTATAGTCGTGGTCCTTGTGATGGATGCCGGTGATGAGCGGGGCGGAGATTGTCAGCAGGTGATAGTTCCCGCCGCCGTTGATCATGTCCTGCCAGACCAGCATGCCGAGCCGGTCGCAGTGATAGTACCAGCGCATGGGCTCGACTTTGATGTGCTTGCGCAGCATGTTAAAGCCCATGTCCTTCATGAGCTGAATATCAAAGACCATTGCTTCGTCCGACGGCGCGGTATAAAGCCCGTCGGGGTAGTAGCCCTGATCGAGCACGCCGTTGTGGTAATACGGTTTGCCGTTGAGAAACAGACGCGGCGTGCCGTCTTCGTCTTCTCCGACGCCGAACGAGCGCATGGCGGCGTAGCTTGTCACACGGTCTTCTCCCAGCGTCACGTCCACATCGTAGAGCGTGGGCGACTCCGGAGACCAGAGCCGGAGCGCTTCTGCCGGAATGGCAAGCGCGCCGAAGCCCTTTTTATCCGCCGCGCTTTCCGCAGCCGGCTGCCCATGCAGCGAGAGCCGGACAATTGCACCGGCGGGCGCGGGCGCCTGAATCTGATAAAGAAGCTGATTGGTAACGAGGTCCGGGGTATAGCGGATTGCCTTGACGTAATTATCCGGCACCCACTCATACCAGACCGTCTGCCAGATGCCGCTCTGCGGGGTGTACCAGATGCCGCCGCGGCGGCTGCTCTGCTTGCCGCGCGAGAGCTGTGAGACCTCCCGGTCGTCACGCACCTGAACGGTCAATTCGTTGTCTCCTGCATGGACGAACGCCGTGAGGTTGGATGAAAACGCGGTGTAGCCGCCGATGTGCTCCATGACATACTGCCCGTTGCAGAAGACCTTCGCGCGCTGGTCGCACGCGCCGATGTGCAAAAGCAGCCGCTTCCCAGCGGGAATCTCGGGAAGGGTGAGCGTCCGGCGATACCAGAGAAACTGCCCGGGCTGCAAAGCCTTTCCAACGCCCGAAAGCTCTGCTTCCGGGGAAAACGGAACGAGGATTTTACCGTCCCAGCGATCGGGTCTTGCGTCCGTTTTCGTGATGGCATAATCCCACCAGCCGTTCAGGTTTTCATAGCCTTCGCGCACGAGCTGCGGGCGCGGATATTCCTGCAAAACAGACGCAGGATTCAATTGTTCTCCCCAGATTGTTTTCAATTCGATCGTCTCCTTCAAAAACCTCGTAGAGTTTCGCGCCCGCAGGCGCGAAATAAATTGAAAAAACATGTTGTCCGGCGGCTCTGCCGACCGGACAGGACAGCCGTTAGCGGTTTTACCGCTTACGGATGTCGCGTACTCCTTGCGGGTAAACATACTGCTCACGCTGCAAGTGTGGAATTTTGTCCCTCCGGGACAAAATTATGCGCGCAGTCAGCGTGCAACTCTTTTATCCAAAGAGCCGAAGGCTTTTTGGATAAAGACCCGGTCAATTGCCGCAATAGGTTCCATAGAGTGCCAGGTGATCTGCGATGCAGTAATCGCCGGTCCAGGCGTGGGCGGTGACGCAGATTGCCGCGCGTCCGTTTTCCATGATGCCGTAGCTTACGCAGCAGTTCATCGCCTGCGCGGTGTAGCCGGTTTTCGCCGCCTGAATGTCGACATTTCCGGTCTGCTGCGGGCGGATGCGATATAAGAATTTGTTCGTCATGGCAACGCCCTCCGGGTTCTGCTCGGTTGCGGCGGATGTGTGGCTCACTGACGTGAGAACCTCGCGGCAGCGGGGGCTATCGAGCGCTGCCTGCATGATGATCGCCATGTCGGAAAGCGTCGTGTAGTGGTTCTCGTCATGAAGCCCACTGGCGTCGACAAAATGGGTGTCCTGTAAGCCCAGCGCCTGCGCCTTTTCGTTCATGAGCCCGGCAAACGCTTCTTCACTGCCTGCGCAGACGATGGCAAGCGCTTCGGTCGCCTCCGCGCCGGATGGAAGCACCGCGCCGTAAAGAAGGTCCATCATCGAAACCTCCTCGCCGTGGACAAAGCCTGCCATGCTTGCGTCCGCCAGAAACAGCGGGTCAATGATGGACTGCGTCATGGTAAACGTCGCGTCCCAGTCTGTGATGTGCTCGGCGGCAACAAGAACGGTCATGACCTTCGTCATGGAGGCGGGATAGATGCGCGCGTCGGCGTTTTTCTGCGCGACGATGGTGTTCGATTCCAGGTCGATGAGCAGCGCGTGTTCGCTGTAAAGCTCCAGATCGAGCGTTTTGGTTTCGTCTGTGATGCTGGCGGGCGCGTAGGCTTTTTCCGCTGGCTGCCCGGGCTGCGGTTCCGG
>CALERM010000214.1 GCA_937907715.1 uncultured Clostridia bacterium | reverse complement strand
TTCCGCGTTTGACTCGCAGAGTCTCGTGCCCGCAGGAGCGAAAACCCTTCGAATCGGAAGGCGAAGCCTTCCGATTCGCGCTTAAAAGCTTCCGCTTCGCCCGGAGCCTCCGCCGCCGGACTCGGCATGACTGCCGCCGCCGGAGGAGGACTCATGCTCGATTTTGGTGCGCGTTTCCGTGGTGTGTGTGTACTGGTCGCGGCTGGCTGTGATATTCAGCTCGCCAGAGATATAGGCGTTTGCCTGCCGCGCCATGCGGACAGATTTCATCTTGCCGCGCAGCAGCATGCAGAAGATCAGCGAGAAGAAGCACGACGCAAGCGCGATGATGGCAAGGGTACCCCAGGGGCTGCGGCGCACGGGGGTACCGGAGGCGGCGAGCGAAAGAAATTCATCGCAGCCGGAGAGGAAGCCATAGATGCCGTTTGACCAGTCGTCGGCGCGGAACTGGTCGAGGAAATAATCTTCGAGCTTTTCCTGCCCGTGTTTGTCGAAGGCGTATTCGGCGCGCGGACCATAGAAGAAGGTGGCAAACTGGCGGTTATCCATGCTCAGAAGCAGGATGACGCCGTCGCGGTCTGCACCTTCGCCGAGCTCATAGGCGTGATAGATCTGCCAGGCGGTTTCATAGGCGCTGTCGTAGTAGTCTTCGTAATTGTTGACTGTGACGACGTAAACGCCGACGCCATAGTCTTGAGAGATGGTTTCGGCGTAGGTCTCCAGATCGAGGTCCTGCGACTCGGTCAGGATGCCTGCGTCGTCGGTGATGTGCCAGAGCTGACTTTCGGCAAAGACGGACACGCTCAGGCACAGGATAAGCGCCAGAACGAGCGAAAGCCTGATGATTCGTTTTTTCATGGCACGTTCCTCCCTTATGTCAAAAACAGATACACTGCCGAGAGCGCGGCGGTGAGCCCCGCCGCGATGGCGGCAAACGTGCCCCAGAACTTGCCGTAGCTGGTCGGAAGGTCGCCGACGAGCTTGCCGGTCTGCCCGTTCATGGCAAAGAGATAGTCCTTGCCGTTCCATTTGGTATGGAGCATCCAGACCGGAAGCAGCGCATAATGGACCTTGCCGCGGCGCAGCTTCACATCCTGCGAGACAGGGACGCAGGAGTCATATCCGGTGGCGGAATGGGCAAGGGCGGAGACGAGAGAGCCTTCACAGCGGTTGTCGGCGCGGGCGGCGCTGTCTTCGACTGAGACGTCGTATTTGTCGGCAAGGAAGCCGGGCAGATACGCGGTGGAAAACGGCTTGAGATCATCGTAGTTGAACGGCTCGATCGAGTCCATGTAATCATCCGGCATTTTGCTCGATGCATCGACGGGGACCTTGGAGAAGGCGAGAGAGCCTTCGCGGTAGACATCAAAATGGTCGGTTTCGGTGAGCTCATAGTCGCCCGAGGTGAAGCTGCGCGAGCGCGTCGCCTCATATTGGGCGCTGCCCTCTGCCTCGCCGTCAAACATCCAGAAGGGCACATAGACGCCTTTGATTTCCTGCACGTGATTTTCCGCGGTAAACGCGCGCGGAAGGAAGGGCTTTCCCTTGTAGTACGCCTTGAGCGCTTTGACGGCGTCGTCCCTGGAGAGCTTGAAGGGCAGGACAAAATCGGGCTTTAAGCTGCCGGTAAACTGACCGGGCACGACGCTGGGGTTTCCACAGTAGGGGCAGGAGGTGGCAGCGGTCGTCTCGTCGCAGATCAGCTCCGCACCGCACGACGGGCAGGAATAGCTCTTCATGCCGGCTGCGTCCTGTCCCCAGTCGCCGGAAAGACCGGAGGCGTCCCAGCCGGTATCCGTTGATGCGGCTTTCTCCTGCTTTTCCTCGGCTGCCTTCTGCGCATCGGCTGCCTTCTGCTCTTTTTCCGCGTAGAGCGCTTCAATCTCAGAAACGTCGAATTTCGAGCCGCAGTAATCGCACTCGAGCTTGCCGGAGCTGCCGACAAAGTGCAGAGGTCCCGTACAGGCCGGGCATTGATAGTTGGTTACCTGGGTTGGCATAGCATCCCTCTTTTCTGAAAAGTCTGGATTTGCGTCAGGTCAGGTCCGCGTCATTGAACGGGTCGCCGCACTCGGGGCAGAACTTCGGGGGATGCGTGGGGTCTTCCGGCTCCCAGCCGCACTTGTCGCACTTATAATGGCGCGGGGCAGTGGGCTTGGGCTTGCCGCATTCGGCGCAGAACTTTCCCTTGTTCACTGCACCGCAGGAGCAGGTCCAGGTGTCAATCACGGGCTTGGGGCTGCCGCACTCCGAACAGAATTTGCCGGTGTTTCCGGTGTGACCGCACGGGCAGGTCCAGCCGTTTGCGGACGCTGCCGGTGCAGCGGGAGCGGGCTGCTGATGCGCGCCCATCTGATAGAGGTTCTGCGCGTTCATGCCGCCCATCTGTCCTGCCATGTTCATGCCCAT
>CALERM010000213.1 GCA_937907715.1 uncultured Clostridia bacterium | reverse complement strand
TCACACTATCTTCCTTTCCGAAATCATCGGTCCGGAAGGTTTTTCGACAGACTGAAAGGGTCCGCTGCATAGCAGCGGACCCTTTTTCAGCTTCATCAAGACAAAAAGAAACGACTGGCGAAAGCCAGTCGTTTTATGGAGCGGGTGACGAGGCTCGAACTCGCTACCTCCACCTTGGCAAGGTGGCGCTCTACCGGATGAGCTACACCCGCATTCGTCAAATGCAGGTATAATTATAGCAGAAAATCCGAAAAAGTCAAGTCCTTCCACACAGATTATCGAAAATTTTGCAAAACCGGCTCTGCCGGTGTCTCTGGCGTCTCCTCCCCCGGCTCTGCAGGCGTCTCGCCGGACGGCTCCTGCGGTGTCTCCGGCTCAGACGGCTCTGCCGGTGTATCCGGCGTCTGATTCTCTTCCCCCGCGTTAGGTTCCTCCTCCGGTGCCGGGCAGGCAGGATACGCTTCCACGTCCCAGTAATAGCCCGTCATATCCTCGTCGTAGCGCAGAATCAGCCCGGACTGGTCCATAACGTCCTGCATGAGATCGATATGGTACCAGGTTCCGTCGAGGCACACCTCGTTCCACCAGTAGTCCGCGCTCCCGCGCAGACCCCTTACGACCTGGCACTCCAGTCCCGCCTCCTGACACAAAAGCGCCCAGCACTGCGCCATGCTCCAGCTGGTGGCGTAGCCCTCGCACAGAAGCGAATAAATCGGCGTCTGCGTCTGCTTCTCGGTGTAGGTGAAGCGCTCGGTGAGATAGGAATCCAGAAGCTGCAATTTTTCCCACGCGCTCTCGCGGAAGCGTACATATACCGACGCCGCGCTTACCGTATCCGAGACCTGCTGCGCCATGCTCTCAAGCGTCCGGCTCGTTTCCGGGTAGCGCATCGTCAGCTCGACGATGCGCGGCTTTCCGCCCTGCGGGTAGCTTTCGGCCGTGATCTGCGGCAGCGCCATGAGCCTGCCGAGATTCTGCTCGTAATATGCCTGCGCCAGCGCCGCATAGTCCGGCTCCTGGTCGTAGCCCGCATAAATGGTCAGAACCTCATCGTAGCCGTCCATTGCCTCGTGCAGCCGCCGTTCGAGCTCACTGAGCACGCTCACATACGGAATCTGCGAAAGCGGCGTGAGCGTCTTGCGGAAGGTAATATCCACGTGAATTTCATAGTAGGAGACGATCAGCGTACACTCATGCGTCATATAGTCGACCGCATACGCGCCTACCGGGTCCTCGCGCGCCACCGAGTAGGCGGCTGCAGCAAGGTCGTCTTCGAGCGTGCCCGTGTACTGTTGGACGCGAATGACGCCATGCTCCACACCGCCGCGCACAAAATCGCGGATGGCGCGCCGCAGCCCCGCGTAGTCGCCGACATTGACCACGTTCGTGTCTACCTGCTCGCTTTTGGTCTGGCTGTGCGCCGAGACACGGGTATAGCTCGACGGAACAAACCGGCTGCACGCCGAAAACGCCGTACAGAGCGCCAGTGTCAGCGCCGCAAGCCGTATCTTCTTCATTCCGCCGTCCCTCCTGTCCAGCACCAAAAGCGATTGTTTTGAACTCTCTTAAATATCGTCCGAATATCGCTTGAAGCCTTCACCCAGCACCTGATGCGCCGGCTGGACGATCATGAAGGCATTTGGGTCAATGCATTGCACGAGCTGCTTGAGCTCGGAGATCTGGCGGCTCTTGACCGCCGTCATCAGAACCGTTTTGGGCGCGCCCGTATAGCCGCCGCGCCCCTCGAGAAACGTCACGCCGCGGTCGAGCTGCTTGTCAATGGCGCGGTACACATCCTCATAGCGGTCCGAGATAATAAGCGCAACGCTCGAATAGTCCAGCCCGTACAGGACCGCGTCCAATACGCGCGAGCAGATGAACAGCGTGATGGCGCTGTAGAGCGTTTTGGAAATATCGCGGAAGACAAGGCCCGTCAGAATCAGCACCACCGTGTCGATTGCCAGCGTCACACAGCCCATCTTCACCTCGCGCAGGTGCCGCTTGAGTAGCCGCGCGAGAATGTCCGTGCCGCCCGTGGTCGCGCCGGGAAGGAACACCAGTCCCAGTCCCGCGCCCGTCAGAACGCCGCCGAAGATCACGCCCAGCATCGTCTCGACCTGCGGCGCGGGAAGCCCGGCAAGCAGATCAATGAGCAGCGAATTGCAAGCCATGCCAAGAAGTGACCCGAAGAAAAACCCGCGTCCGAGCCGTTTGTAGCCGATCACAAACAGCGGCACATTCATCACCGCCGTATAAAGACCGATGCCGCCGCGCCCGAGCAGCCGCTGCAGAATCATGGCGATACCGCTTAAGCCGCCGACGTTCAGCGAATTTGGCACCAGAAACAGATTAAAGCCCAGCGCGAACATCGCGTTTCCGATCACCAGCAGCGCGCAATAGCGCACGATGCTCCAAATGGGTTTCTTTGTCATCGCGCAGACCTCCCGTTATAAATCAAGTGAGATTTGCTGCTCCTCCGTGTCCTCCTGCCGCAGAAGCGCGCCCGCAGCGGGAAGCGATTTGGCGCGGTAGCGCGCCTGATTGCCGATGGCGCTGTCTGCAAGCGTTTGGACACGCACCAGCTTTGCGTTTTTCCTGAGCGCCATGACCGCAACGCCCTGCGTGGCTCTTGTCGTCTTGGGCGCAAGAAGCGCCGTGGAGAAAATGAGCGTCCTGCCGTCGGAGGCGTAGAGGGCAAGCTCCTGTTCCTGCGAAAGCTCCAGCACCGCAACAAGCGGGCTCTTGTCCGAGTACGCGCCGGTGAGCTTTCTGCGGTTGGTCTTCGTGGCGTAGCCGGAAAGCTCGACCTTCGCGCATTTGCCGTTTTCAAAGACAAAGAGCAGATTGCCCGAATAGTCGCCCGGGAAAATGGCATCGAAGAAGCTCTCGCCCTCGTCGAAGCCGAGCTTTCCGGGAAGATAATCCCCGAGCTGAGACGCCTTGCCGTCGTCAAAGTCCGAAAGTCGCGTCTTATAGACCTGGCAGCGGTCGGTGAAAACCAGAAGCTCTGCGCTGTTGGTCGTCTCGCGGCTTAAGAGCAAGGCGTCTCCCTCCTTGAACTTCTGCTCGCCGGACATGCGCAGCGACTGCGGCGTGATTTTCTTGAAATAGCCCTCGCGGGAGAGAAAAACCGTGACCGGATAGTCCGGCACGTCCGGCTCGTCGGGAACATCCAGCTCGTGATCATAGACCAGCTGGGTCTTTCTCGGCTGGCCGTATTTGCTGCTGACCGCGTCGAGCTCCTTGCAGATCACCGTCTTGATCTTTTTCTCCGAGCCGAGCAGCTCCTCCAGCTCCGCGATTTCCTGTTCCAGACTCTCGGTCTCCTGCAAACGGTTCAGCAGAAATTCCTTATTGATGTTGCGCAGCCGGATTTCCGCCACATACTCCGCCTGCACCTGATCGATGCCGAAGCCGATCATGAGGTTCGGAATGACCTCAGCGTCCAGCTCTGTTTCGCGGATGATGCGGATTGCCTTGTCGATATCGAGAAGAATCTTGCCAAGGCCCTTGAGAAGATGCAGCTTGTCTTTCTTCTTTTGCAGCTGGAAATAGACCCGCCGGCGGACGCACTCGCAGCGCCACGCGGTCCACTCCTCGAAGATCTCACGCACACCCAGCACGCGCGGCATGCCGCCAATCAGGATGTTGAAGTTGCAGCCGAACGAGTCCTGCAGCGTCGTCGTCCTGAACAGCTTCTGCATGAGCTTCTCGGGGTCTGCGCCGCGCTTTAAATCGATCGTCAGCTTCAGACCGTTGAGGTCCGTTTCGTCGCGCATGTCGGCAATTTCGCGGATTTTGCCTGCCTTGATCAGCTCGGCGACCTTGTCCATGATAATCTCCGTCGCCGTGGTGTACGGAATCTCATAGATTTCGATCATATTGCCTTCCTTGACATAGCGCCATCTGGCGCGCAGACGGAAGGTGCCTCTGCCGGTTCTGTAGATTTGCAGCATTTCCGCAGCGTCGTAGAGAATCTCGCCGCCAGTCGGAAAATCGGGCGCGGGCAGCGTGTCAAGCAGCTCTGCCTCCGGGTTTTTGATCAGCGCAATTGCCGTTTTACAGACCTCGGCGAGGTTAAACGAGCAGATGTTTGACGCCATACCGACGGCAATGCCCATATTTGCCGAAACGAGAACGTTCGGAAACGTTGTCGGCAGCAGCGTCGGCTCTTTCATGGAGCCGTCGTAGTTGTCGACAAAGTCGACGGTGTCTGCGTCGATGTCGCGGAACAGCTCCTGACAGATGGCGTCCAGCTTCGCCTCCGTGTAACGCGACGCCGCATACGCCATATCGCGCGAGTAGACCTTGCCGAAGTTGCCTTTCGAGTCGACAAACGGATGCAGCAGCGTCTCGTTGCCGCGTGCAAGACGGACCATCGTCTCATAAATGGCAGCGTCGCCGTGGGGGTTCAGGCGCATGGTCTGCCCGACAATGTTGGCGGATTTGGTCCTGCCGCCGGTCAGCAGCCCCATCTTGTACATCGTATATAAAAGCTTTCTGTGCGACGGCTTGAAGCCGTCGATCTCCGGAATGGCGCGCGAGACAATGACAGACATCGCGTAGGGCATATAGTTCTGTTCGAGCGTCTGGCAGATCGGCTGCTCCTTGACCTCAGCGTGCAGCCCCTGCACATGCGGGTCCATCTTCTTCGGCGCCTGTGGTTCTTTTTTCTTTGCCATAGTTTCTTCGTTCCTTCTCTGGCGTTACGACACGTCCAGCTGGTCCAGATATTTATAGCCGTTCTCGGCGATGTGGTCCTTTCTTCCCTGCAGGTTGTCTCCGAGCAGCAGGTCAAACATCTGCTGCGTGAGAACCATGTCCTCGGGCATGACCTTGATGAGCCGGCGGGTTTCGGGATTCATGGTCGTCATCCACATCATCTCCGGATCGTTTTCGCCCAGACCCTTCGAGCGGTTGATCGAGACCTTCTTGCCCTCGAGCTGCTTCAGAATCTCTCCCTTTTCGCTTTCCGTATAGGCAAACCACGTCTTGTCCTTGCAGTTGATCTCATAAAGCGGAGACTCCGCGATATAGACATAGCCCTGCTCAATGAGCGTGGGGCAAAGCCGGTAGATCATGGTCAGAATCAGCGTGCGGATCTGGTAGCCGTCGACGTCTGCATCGGTGCAGATCACGACCTTGTTCCAGCGCAGGTTCGCAAGATCAAAGCTCGTCAGATCCTTCGCCTTTTTGGTCTGCACCTCAACCCCGCAGCCCAGCACGCGGATGAGGTCGGTGATGATGTCGGACTTGAAAATGCGGTCGTAGTCTGCCTTCAGGCAGTTGAGAATCTTGCCGCGCACGGGCATGATGCCCTGAAATTCCGCATCGCGCGAAAGCTTGACCGAGCCAAGCGCGGAGTCGCCCTCGACGATGTAGATCTCGCGCCGGGAGACGTCCTTCGTGCGGCAGTCGACAAACTTCTGCACGCGGTTGGCGATATCCAGATTGCCGGTCAGCTTCTTCTTGATATTCAGCCGCTGCTTTTCCGCCGTCTCGCGGCTGCGCTTGTTGATCAGCACCTGCTCGGCAATGCGGTCGGCTTCCTGCTTGTTCTCGATGAAATACACGTGCAGCCGGTCGCGGAAGAACTCGGTCATGGCGTCCTGCACGAACTTGTTGGTGATCGCCTTTTTGGTCTGGTTTTCGTAGGAGGTCTTCGTGGAAAAGCAGTTCGTCACCAGCACCAGACAGTCTGCCACGTCCTGGAACGTAATTTTGGATTCGTTCTTCGTATATTTGTTGGTGGATTTCAGATAGGCGTCGATGGCGTAAACAAAGGCGTTTTTGACCGCCTTCTCCGGCGCGCCGCCGTATTCCAGCCACGACGAGTTGTGGTAATACTCCTGCCGGCTGACCTGATTGGAAAAGCAGAACGCCGCCGAGATTTTTACCTTGTATTCGTCCATGTCGCTGCGGTCGCGTCCCTTGCGCTCCGCCTCCCAGAACTGCGGCATGGTGAGCGCCTGATTTTCCGTCAGCTCGCGCACATAGTCGAGAATGCCGTTTTCATAGAAATACTCGGTCTCATCAAACTTGCCGGGCGCGCTCTCGCAGCGGAACCGGAAGGTAATGCCGGCATTCACAACCGCCTGCCGCTTGAGAACGTCCTCATAATATTCCTTCGGAATGTCAATATCCGTGAACACGTCGAGATCCGGCAGCCAATGAAAGCTCGAGCCGGTTTTTTTCCGGTCCGCAGGCGTTTTTTTCATCTCACCGACCAGCTCGCCCCGCTCGAAATGGAGCGTATAGAGGTATCCGTCTCTTCGGATGGCGGCGTCAAAATAGCGCGAGGCATACTGCGTCGCGCACGCGCCGAGTCCGTTCAGACCCAGAGAGTATTCATAGTCGCCGCCGGTGTTGTTCTTGTATTTGCCGCCCGCATACAGCTCGCAGAACACCAGCTCCCAGTTGTATCTGCCCTCTTTCTCGTTCCAGTCGACCGGGCAGCCGCGCCCGAAGTCCGTCACCTCGATCGAATAGTCCAGATAGCGCGTGACGATAATTAAATTTCCGTGCCCCTCGCGCGCCTCGTCGATGGCATTCGAGAGAATTTCAAATACGGCATGCTCGCAGCCGTCCAGACCGTCGGAGCCAAAAATAACTGCCGGACGCTTTCTGACCCGGTCTGCGCCCTTGAGCGCGGAGATGCTGTCGTTGCCGTAGGTTTGCTGTTTTTTCATTGCGTTTCCTCACCAGTTTTCGTGCGTTTGCTGGGGATTATTACCCATTATATTGTGTTTAGTATACCGTTTTTCGGGCAGGAAGTCAAGGTTGCCCCGGTTTTGAAATTCTTGTGGAAAACCGTAAAAAGCGTACCGGAATCTTTGTCTTATTTTCGCGGCGGATACCGGTTGCAATCCGACCGGATTCAAGGTATCATATTCTATGATCGTATTATGGCTGCGTGTTTGCTTTTTTACATGCGGTCTGCCGGAATTTCGAAATACAACAGAGGTAACACATGACAAAGATCGGATTTGACAATCAGAAATATCTGCAGCTGCAGTCGAAAAAAATTCTCGAGCGCGTCGATCAGTTCGGCGGCAAGCTCTATCTGGAATTTGGCGGCAAGCTCTTTGACGACTACCACGCCTCGCGCGTGCTGCCGGGCTTCGAGCCGGACAGCAAGATGAAAATGCTTCTGCAATTAAAGGATCAGGCGGAGATCGTCATTGCCATCTGCGCTGAGCATATCGAGCTCAACAAGCGCCGCGGCGATCTCGGCATCACCTACGACATGGACGTCATGCGCCTGAT
>CALERM010000212.1 GCA_937907715.1 uncultured Clostridia bacterium | reverse complement strand
AAGCCTCCTTGTAAATCAGGAAAAGACCGCTACTGGACGATCCTGTATAAATAATTGCACTACGAACGCAACAAAATTTTTATTTTGTTGCTTTGGGAAGGGCTCAAATAAAAAGGTCCTTGAGGACCCCTTCCCAAAGCAACAAAATGGCGGTTTTGTGTCCGGTCTGCTCTATACTTGAAACAGGGACCCTCCTTTCCGACATTCTGTACCCTGATACTATCACACGCCGCACGAAACGTCAACCCAAAGTTTACGCTTCGTGCGGTTTTTTCGGAAATTTCTGCGCAAGAAGCCGATCAGCCATGGCATAGATCAACGTGACGCTCTGGCTGCTGTGGTTCAGCGCTCTTTGCACGCGCTCAATATCCCCGTACTTTGCCAGCAAATCAACAGCATAGACCTTGCGCGCCGAATGCGGCGCGACGTTCTGCGGGAGCCGGAACGCCCTCGCCGCCCGCTTCACGTCCTTCCACACGCCCTGCCTGCTTCTGTGCTTTTTTGAGTCTCTCGGGCTCTCAAAAACCCAGATTTCCCCCGCGATCTTGCGCATATCTGCCAGCAGCCCAGCCGGAAGCCCGACCATGCGCCGTTTTCCGGTCTTCTGCTCCGTAATCCAGAAGCGCGGCGCGATCTGCGCCGTTCGGAATGCCAGCACGTCCCCAATGCGTAAACCCGTGTGCATGCACACGCGCATGATCACGCGGTTGACAGGTGTCAACGCCGCCAGCACATGATCAACCTCGCGATGCAATAGATAATCTGTCTTCATCACAATCCTCCTTGTCAAAAAAACCGGCGCTGACTCGCAGCGCCGGGAACTGCGGGAGCGCCTGCGCCGCAGGCGCAGCCCGCCCCGTGCGACAATCCTTAAATTGTCAACTTGGTTTCCGCTTCGTCCAGCGCATCAAACGCCTGCTGCATGCGCTTTCCGATGCAATCCATGACCACCAGCTGATCAGCTGGTGCTGCCATTTCTTCCATCAACAATTTGTACTCGCTCGCCGTCTCCAAATTTTCCTTTGCCTGCCTGATCAAAGCCGCCGTCCGGCGCGCAAGCTCTACCGTCATCTTTGCCACAATATTCCTCGCTTTCATCATGTCCTCTGTACACTGCGAACGCCCGCCCGGGCACGCTGAATGTATAACTTCCTTCGATGGCTTCGACCTCTCGATAGCCGATATCGAGATAGGAAACCACCGGTTCTTCCAACTTTCCGCCACTATAAAACCACCTTCCACCGATTTTTTCTTGCTGCTTTCGTACATATTTGCACACATACGCAACCGCCGCGTGATAATCCCCCGTCAGCTCCAACGCCGTCGAGAAGCCAAGAGACCAGTCCGGAATATTGTACACTCTCTTCCCGCCCTCGGCGAGCCACTGCGCCGCCTGCGCTGCGCTCCGGGGCTTGCGCGGCTTGCCTCCCGGGCGGGAGATCGTGCCGGAATCCACCAGCGCCAACACGTCGTTGAAGAAGCCATGCAGATGAATTGCGCCGTCCTTATGCCGTTCCGGCACAAGGACATAGCGCAGCCCCTTCCGCCGCACGCGATTGTCAGACCACCGGTTCAAAATCCGCGTCAAAGCCTCCATGTCGTGCCGGTCGATCTTCGCCGGGTCCAGCGTCAGCGTCACGAACCACCGGAAATCATTGCAAAGCGCAAGGTCCCTGAGACGGGCTGCGGCGCGCCGCATACTCCGTTCCTGATCGGCGGGGGACGTTCCTTCCCCCGCCTCTTTTCG
>CALERM010000211.1 GCA_937907715.1 uncultured Clostridia bacterium | reverse complement strand
CAGCAGAAAAACTGGATCGGCAGGTCCACCGGCACCGAGGTCACCTTCAAGACCAATACCGAAGACGACATCACGGTCTATACGACCCGTGTCGATACGCTCTTCGGCGTGACGTATACCGTCATTTCTCCGGAGCACCCGCTGCTCAGGAAGTGGCAGCCGCTGATCAAAAACTGGGCGGACGTTGAGGCGTATCAGCAGGCGGCGGCAAGAAAATCCGACTTCGAGCGCGGCGAACTGAACCACGACAAAACCGGCGTCAGGCTCGACGGCATTGAAGTGATCAACCCCGCAACGGGCAAGGTCGTTCCGATGTTCGTTTCGGACTATGTTCTCATGGGCTACGGCACCGGCATCGTCATGGGCGTTCCGGGTCATGACCAGCGCGACTGGGACTTTGCAACGAAATTTGGTCTGCCGATTGTCGAGGTCGTCAAGGGCGGCGACATTACGAAAGAAGCGTTTACGCTGAAAGACGACACCGGCATCATGGTCAACTCCGGCTTCCTGAACGGCATGACGGTGAAGGAAGCAATTCCTGCAATGAAGAAATACGCGGTCGACCAGGGCTGGGGACACGAGAAGGTCAACTACAAGCTGCGCGACTGGGTCTTCTCGCGCCAGCGCTACTGGGGCGAGCCGATTCCGATGATCTCCTGCCCCAAGTGCGGCTGGGTGCCCATGCCAGAAGATCAGCTGCCGCTGGTTTTGCCGCAGGTCGAGAGCTACGAGCCGACGGACGACGGTGAAAGCCCGATTTCCAAGATGACCGACTGGGTCAACACTACCTGCCCGTGCTGCGGCGGTCCTGCAAAGCGCGAGACCGACACCATGCCCCAGTGGGCGGGCTCGTCGTGGTACTATCTGCGCTATATGGACCCGCATGACAAGGATATGCCCGTCTCGAAGCAGGCCGAGCAGTATTGGGGACCGGTCGACTGGTACAACGGCGGCATGGAGCACACGACGCTGCACCTGCTGTATTCCCGCTTCTGGCACAAGTTCCTGTACGACATCGGCGTCGTCCACACCAAAGAGCCCTATGCCAAGCGCACAAGTCACGGCATGATTCTCGGTCAGAACCCCCACTATGTGGGCAATGCTTCCACGGAGGAAGAAAAGCAGGCGCTCATTGAAAAGTACGGCAGCCAGGCGCTGCGCCCGGCAGTCAAGATGTCGAAGTCTCTGGGCAATGTTGTCAACCCAGACGACGTCGTGAAAGCCTACGGCGCGGACACAATGCGCCTTTATATCATGTTCATCGGCGACTTTGAAAAGGTTGCGACGTGGTCCGATGACGCGGTCAAGGGCTCGAAGCGCTTTTTGGACCGCTGCTGGAATCTGATGGACATGGCAGGCGCGTCTGAGGATTTGAGCGAAAAGAACGAGGCGATCATCCACAAGACCATCCGCAAGGTCACGCAGGACATCGACGAGCTGAAGATGAACACGGCGATTGCGGCCTTGATGACGATGGTCAACGAGTTCTACGCCAACGGACTTTCCAAGGGCGATCTGGAAATGCTGATGCTGATGCTCAGCCCGTTCGCACCGCACATGGTCGAGGAAATGTGGGAGCTGACCGGCTTTGCCGCGAAAACCGGCAAGATGGCAATGCAGATGCCGTGGCCGGAGTTCGACGAGAGCAAGACCGTCGCGTCCCACGTCGAGATGGCGGTGCAGGTTCTCGGCAAGCTCAGAGGTACCATCGTCGTTCCCGTCGACTCCGAGCAGGACTTCATCGTCTCCGAGGCGCTCAAGCAGGAGAAGGTCGCAAAGTTCGTCGAGGGTAAGAGCATCGTCAAGGTCATTCTGGTCAAGAACAAGCTGGTCAATCTGATCGTAAAGTAACCGGCTGTGGGAAAAAACAAATTTCCGGAAATAATTCTTGACAATTTGACATGGCATGACTATAATAATCTAGCCAATGATTTGGCCCTGAAAGCAACCAGGAGTTAGCCGGTTGCACCGGAGGGAGGGAAAACGATGTCTGAAGTTCGCGTCAAGGAAGGCGAGTCCTTGGAAAATGCTCTGAAGCGGTTCAAGCGCAGCTGTGCAAAGGCTGGCGTTATTGCCGAGGTCAAGAAGAGAGAGCATTATGTCAGCCCCAGCCTGAAGCGTAAGCAGAAGTCTGAAGCTGCTCGCAAGAACAGAAAGAAGTTCTATTGATTCTCTCCCCATGATAAGCGTTTGAAAGTCCTCTCGCCATCGGCGGGAGGACTTTTTGCGTTGCCGGAACGGGGAATATAGACAAAACGGCAGGTTTTGTGCTATACTGATTCCGGATTACAGGCAGAGAGCGCGCTCTTGTGCCGAGTTTGACAGTTGGCAGGTGGCACATGTCTTTTTGCCTGATTCCCGATGTGATTCTGAACCGTCTGACGGAGCTGACGCCGGAGCTTTTGAAGGCGCGGGGCGTCTCGTTTCTGATGATGGATTTTGACAACACGATTGTTCCCTACACGACCGACGTGCCGGCAGAGCCGATGCGTGCGTGGCTGGAGCAGATGAAGCGCTCGGATATCCGGCTTTGCGTCGTATCCAACAGCAGGCGCCCGCGCGTCGTGACGTTCTGCAGGACCTATGGTCTGGACTGCATCACGCACGCGAAAAAGCCATTTCAGAGGGGCATTTCCGAGTGTCTGACGCGCTTTCATCTGAAGCCGTCGCAGGCGGCGCTGGTGGGGGACCAGATCTACACGGACGTCCTGGGCGCGAACTGCGCGGGGCTGACGTCCATTTTAGTCTCTGCAATTGATAATCATACGATATGGCTGAAGCTGCGGCATGTCGCGGAGCTTCCCTTTATCGCATGGGGAAAAAGGAGAATACGCCATGAAAAACATTGAAAAGTACAAGAGTCTTCTGGAAACCGGCGAGGTTGACGCGCTGCTGCTGACGAGCGAGTATAACCGGCTGTATGCGGCGCAATATAGCATTGCCGAGGGCGTTGCCGTTGTGACGAAAGACGGCGCGTATTATTTCACCGACAGCCGCTATATTGAAGCTGCCGAGAAAAACCTCCCCGGCTTTACGGTCCGGATGACCGCCCCCGGTTCGAGCGAGATTGAGCGCATCAACGAGGTCATCGGCGAGCATACGATCAAGAAGCTCGGCTTTGAAGAATCGGATATGACTTATGCGGCTTTTTTGGAGTTCCAGCATGCGCTGCACGCGGTGCTTGTTCCCATGCAGAAGAAGATCGACGCCTTCCGCGCCTCGAAAGAGCCGTGGGAGCTGGAGCTCATGCGCAAGGCGCAGGAGATCACCGACCTGACGTTTGCGCAGCTGCAGAAGGTGATCTGCGCGGGCATGACAGAAAAGGATCTGCGCGCGGAGCTGATCTATCGCCTCT
>CALERM010000210.1 GCA_937907715.1 uncultured Clostridia bacterium | reverse complement strand
AGACCTACAAGGTCGCCATGATCTGCGACTCCAGCATCAACGACGGCGGCTGGGGTGCTGCGTGCTACAACGCCATGATCGCTGCTGCCGAGCGTATGGGCTGGCAGGCAGAGGTCACCGACTCCATCTCGCAGGACGCCTATTATGACTCCATCGTCGCCTACTGCATGCTGGGCTATGACATGATCTACGCCCCCGGCAACCAGTACACCGACGCCGTCCTGCAGGCGGCTGAGGAATACCCCGACATCGCGTTCGCGCTTCTGAACGGCGCTGCCGATACGCCTGACAAGGCGGTCAACAAGAACGTCTCCTCGCTTCTTCCGAACGCGCAGCAGATCGGTTGGATTGCAGGCGCTCTGGCAGGTCTCATGACCGAATCTGGCAAGCTCGGCTTCATCGGCGGCATGGAGCTTGACACCACCAAGGGCAAGATTGCAGGCTTCGAAGAGGCTGCAAAGTATGTCGGCGAAAAGGAAGGCAAGGCGGTCGAGCTTCTGAACGTTCCGTATGCCAATTCCTTCTCTGATGCGCCCAAGGGCAAGGAATTTGCCACTGAGCTGATTTCCCAGGGCGCTGACGTATTCTTCGGCGACGCTTCCGCCGTTGACTCCGGTGCGCGCGAGGCAATCGACGCTGCAAACGCAGCTGCCGGCGAAGTCAAGATCTACGACATCGGTCAGCCTGCCGACATCCTCGGTCAGAACGAGTGCATCATCTGCTCTCAGGTCACGGATAACTCCGCAATGGTCGCAGCCTCCATGGAAGCTGTGGAAGCCGGTACCTTCGGCGGCGAAGTTCTCTACGGCACGCTGCAGAACGGCACTCTGTCCGCAGGCGCCCTGAGCGATCTCGTTCCCGCCGACGTGCAGGAGAAGTACCTCTCCTACATCGAGGAAATGAAGAACGACACCTTCATGAAGTAATTCTATCATCCGGCAAAACAGGGATGCGCTCCGGCGCATCCCTGTCAGTTTGTCGAAACCTCGTAGAGTTTCGCCCCGCAGGGCGAAATAAAATGAAAATTCATGTTATCCGGCGGCTTTGCCGACCGGAAACATACCGATCGCCTCGCAAGTGTGGAATTTTGCGCCTCCGGCGCAAAATTATGCGCGCAGTCGAGGCGCCGCCCCTTCTGTCAAGAAAGCGTCAGCTTTTTTGACAGTATAGCAGGGATGCGCTCCGGCGCATCCCTGTTATTTTTCGTTCAGCAGGAAATCGGCGAAGCCTCTTGCTGCATAGCTGAGGGTATCGCGGCTTTTCCATGCCAGCGCCACGCGGCGCTTCGGTGCATGGTGCAGCGGCACCAGAGCCACCTGCTCTTCAAAGCCGCGCGCCACGCGCTCATAGAGCATCGATATGCCCAGCCCCAGCTGGACCATGGACAAAATCGTATAGTCGTCATACACCACATACCGCACGTCCGGCGTCAGGCTCTCCGCTTCAAACGCGCGCCGGACAACGCTGAAATCGCCCTCGTCGAGCATCAGAAACGGCTCTTACGTCAAGTCCTGCAAGCAGATTTCCGCCACGCTCGCCAGACGGTGTGTCTTTGGCAGCACCGCGACCATCCGGTCTTCGTATAAAAGTCTTCGCTCCTGCGGCTGGTCCGCGTCTAGGGTGTATCTGAAAACCCCCAACGCACCCGGAC
>CALERM010000209.1 GCA_937907715.1 uncultured Clostridia bacterium | reverse complement strand
TTCCGAAAAGCTCGGCAACATGTTCTTCCCGAAGGGCAAGGACAACACCAAGACCTCCAAGATCTGCTGCGGCGACATCGGCGTGTTCACGAAGCTCGCCTCCGTCAAGACCGGCGACACGCTGGGTCTGGCAGGCAAGACCGTGACGATCGCTCCTATGAAGTACGACGAGCCCATGTACAAGATGGCAATCTACGCCAAGGTCAAGGGCACTGAGGATAAGATCGCTGCCGGTCTTGTCAAGCTGAACGAGGAAGACGCCTCCTTCACCTACGGCAACGACCCCGAAACCAAGGAACTGATTATCGCCGGCGCGGGCGACATGCAGCTGTCCGTCCTGATGGCTAAATTACAGAGCAAGTACAAGGTCGAGGCTGTTCTCAAGCCCGCCAAGATCGCATACCGCGAGACCATCAAGAAGAAGGTCGAGATCCACGGCCGTCACAAGAAGCAGTCCGGCGGCCACGGCCAGTTCGGCGACGTCTACATCCGCTTCGAGCCGCAGGCCGAGTCCGAAGAAATGATCTTCGCGGACGAGACCGTCGGCGGCTGCGTGCCCAAGAACTTCATCCCGTCGGTTGAAAAGGGTCTGCGCAACTGCGTCGGCAAGGGCGTGCTCGCCGGCTACCCCGTCGTGTTCCTGAAGGCGACGCTGTACTTCGGCTCCTATCACCCCGTCGACTCCTCCGATATGGCGTTCCAGACCGCTGCCGGTATCGCCTATAAGGAAGGTCTTCCCACCGCAGGTCCGACGCTCCTCGAGCCGATCGGCGAACTGAAGGTCCTCATCCCCGACGCCAACATGGGCGACGTGATCGGTGATCTCAACAAGCGCCGCGGCCGCGTGATGGGCATGAACCCCGATCCCGAGAATCCCGGCTATCAGACGGTTGAAGCAGAAGTTCCGATGGGCGAAATGAGCTCCTACACCATCGACCTGCGCGCCATGAGCCAGGGTCGCGGCAGCTACACGCTCAAGTTCATCCGTTACGAGGAAGTCCCGCAGATGAATCAGGCAAAGATCATCGAGGACGCCAAGAAGGACGAAGAAGAGGGCTAATCCGTTTTTTCAGATTCCCCGGTTCCATTGGGACCGGGGAATTTTTCGTGCGCAACAAAGTCTTGCGTGACAAATCGGTCGCGATATGGTATGCTCTTTGCAAGAGGTGAGGGGATGGACCGCTTTTCTCAGAATCTCCGGCGCGCCCGGAAAGCCGCGGGACTGACCCAGCAGCAGCTGGCGGACCGGCTCCATGTCACGCGCCAGAGCGTCAGCAGCTGGGAGCTTGGAAGAACCGAGCCGGAATTGCAGACGCTGACAGAGCTGGCGGAGGTGTTCGGAACCGGCGCGGGAGCGCTTCTGGGGGAAACCGGAAAGCCGGGCTATCCGCGCCTGCAAAAACGTTTTGTGACCGGCTTTGCCGTCTGCGCGGGGCTGCTTCTGGCGGTGTTCTGCCTGGAGCTTGGGCTTTTTTCGTATTGGAGAAAGCTCCATGATTTTGGCGCGATGCTGTATGCGGCTTTGTGGAAGCTGGCAACGCCGCCTCTTTTGTGGTATCTTGCGGGGCTCGGGGCGGTGTGCTTTTTCGCGTGGTGGATGCCGGTTCGGAGCGGGAAACGGGCGCGGTTGGCGCTGCTGCTTGCGGCGCTGGCGCTGGGCTTGCCGGTGCTTGCGCTGATGGCGCAGTTCCTTATCGTTGCGCTGGGAAACCTCGACGGCGTGCGCGTCTGGCTGGCGCCGCTGCTTCGAAGACCTGCGGGAAGAACCGCAATGCAAATCATTCTGCCGGGGCTGAGCGGCATCTGTACGGGGCTTTTTGCCTGTTCGGAAAGGAGTGTTTGAAATGGGCTTCTGGCTTTTCATGCTGGCGATGAACCTGATCATCCCGCTGAGCATGATTTTTCTGGGAAAGTATTTTTCCAAGCATGCGCCGGGACAGATCAATATGCTCTTCGGCTACCGCACAGCGCGGTCTACCAAAAATCAGGACACCTGGCAGTTTTCGCATCATTATTTTGGAAAGCTATGGTTCAAGATGGGACTGTGGCTGCTTGTTTTGACCGTGGCGGCGATGCTGCCGGGGCTTGGAAAAGACGCGGATGCGGTCGGAAAGCTGGGCGGCATTGTCTGCGTGTTGCAGCTGCCGGTGATGCTGTATGCGATCTTTCCGACAGAGCGGGCGCTCAAAAAGACGTTTGACAAGGACGGCAATCGAAAATAGACGCAAAAAATCCGCATCTGAAATTTTCAGGTGCGGATTTTGCATTTCAGGATGGCTGCGCTGTAGCGACGCCGCGCTTTGCCAAACCCTCGGAGAGGATTTTATGCGCGTAATCGCCGATTTCTACGGTCGTTTTGAGAC